>NZ_JAYGHR010000011.1:0-95923 GCF_034932365.1 Limnoraphis robusta BA-68 BA1
CTCTCCCCCAACCCCTCTCCTACGAGGAGAGGGGAGTATTTTTTTTTATTATTAAATGTCTAAAACTATTAATTACTCCTCCTTCCCTTGCAGGGAAGGGGGTTGGGGGGTTAGGTCATCAAATTTCGGGTCGAGAATGAAACGGCCCTGCCCTTAAAAAGGGGGGTTGGGGGGTGGGGGGTGGGGAGGCAAGGAATGTGTTGAAAGTCCCCCTTTTGAAGGGGGATTTAGGGGGATCAATCACCGGGTTGAAAGTCCGGTTTTCCACTCTCCCTGAAACACAAACGGCGCCCAATAGAAAGGTGCATTGTAGTTATCAGATTGAATCATTTCTAACTGAACTTCTCGCATCGCTGTAGCGGGATTTGAACCCGCTTCCAATATTTTTCGATAATAATTTTGCATAAATTCCGAGGTTGAATTATCCGCAACCGCCCACAAACTCACCACAACCCGTTCCGCACCCGCATACATAAAACCCCTCGTTAAACTCACCAATCCTTCACCCCGAATATCCTGACCAATTCCGGTTTGACACGCACTTAATACCACTAATTCAGCCGAAAGGGTTAAGTTAAAAATATCACTCAATTGTAAAAATCCCGCTTTTTCTGTTCCTTGTTCATCATATAAAGAAAACACCAATCCTGATAATTCCGGTTGGCTTTCATTTAAGAGTCCGTGTGTGGCAAAATGAACGATTTGATATTGAGATAAATTAGAGTCAGTTGCAGTGTTACGGTTAGCATTAAAATCCAACGCCAATCGTTTTAAACCATCAGGAACTAACGCTAAAATGGCTTCTGCTTCTTGGCGAGTGTGTTGTAAACGACCAAAAGATTTACCCAGAAAATCCTCTAGAGATTGTCTTAATACGATTGTATTAACATCATTAGTTTCAGTTTTGGGTTGAGAAGCAATTTGAAAACGAGGGTCATTTTCTTCAAAAACGGGGTCAGCAATAACCACAACTTTTTTCGGGGCGGGTGTTCGTCCTTGAACTTGTTCTCGGAGAATTGCTAAACTGGAAGCGGAAGGTAATGTGATAATTTCATGTTGAACAATTAACGGTTTGTAACCCCTATTTTGACTTACTTTGATCCCCCCTTCCCCCCTTAAAAAGGGGGGTGAGAAAGGGGTTGGGAGTGAGGTCGAATTACCCCCCTCAGTCCCCCCTGAAAGGAGGGAAGAATTACGATTTTGACCCCCCTCAATCCCCCCTGAAAGGAGGGAAGAATTATCCCTTTTCTGACTCCCCTCGCCTTCTAGTGAAGTAAGTTTAGCCCCCCTAGCCCCCCAAGTTTGGGGGGAATTAATCTTTTCCAAGTCTCCCATTTTTACAAGTCCCCCATCTATGAAAGCCCCCATTATTGGGGGTTTGGGGGCGGAGGGATTTAGGGGGCGAGAAACGGGGCTTGAAATCGGTAACGCCGCAAAGGGAACAGTTTGTAAAATACCATCCCCAACGATAACTAACCGTTTATTTCCTAACTGATTAATAACGGGAGATAATAACATTTCACTCAACTTTTCACCCGAAGGCGGAACCACAGCCAGAGATTGAATTTCTTCTAAAAAAGATGTTGCTAACGCTTCAATATCTGAACGTTTGGGGAGTTGATAACTTTTCACTTCCGTTGTACTGACGAACCATAAAAAACTGCGTTCAGTTCCCAACGAATAAACCAACAACACCGTCTCATCGTCGAGAACTTGTTGCTGAATTTCCGAGGCGGTTAACGGTTCGGGATATTGTAAGTTGGCATATTGGGGACTGTTGCGTTTGATTTCAACTTCTAGGTTTCGGAGTTCGCCGCGAACCGCTTCAATTTCCTGCTTCAATTCCTCAAAATCTCTTTCCCCCGGATTGAGTTGTCGAGTTTGGTCTAAGGCATTGAGTCGTTGCAGCAACCTCTTTTCTTCCGCCAACAATTGCGGGTCAACCCCTTTTTTAATATCCGCCCCCGACTCCGCTAAAATATCTAATAAACTTCTCGCCCGACCCCGTTCGCTGGCATTTAAAGCTTTAGCATCATAACCTTGATTGGGGTTTTGTTGGTGCAACTCCATCAACAAATCAATATAAAATTGATAATAACTAAAAACACTGGCAAAGTAAGAGGTTCGCAGGTCTTGACTAATAATTTTGGTGCGGAGTTCTTCAATAATATTAATTGCTAATTCCATATCGGTTAAAGCTTCGGTGAGGTTGCCTTGACTGCGTTTTAGGAAGGCAAAATTAGAGAGAGTGGTCGCTTCCTGTGCTTTATCTCCCACCTGTCGCGATAGGGGAAGGGATTGGTTGAGGTAATCGAGGGCGGTTTGTTTGTCTCCCAAATCTGAGTAGACCATGCCAATATTGTTGAGAGTGGTGGCTTCCTGTGCTTTATCCCCCACCTGTCGCTTTAAAAGAAGGGATTGGTTGTAGAAATCAAGTGCTTGTTGTTTGTCTCCTAAAGCATAGTAGATGCTGCCAATATTGTTGAGGGTGGTGGCTTCCTGTGCTTTATCCCCCACCTGTCGCGATAGGGGAAGGGATTGGTTGTAGTAATCGAGTGCGGTTTGTTGGTCTCCCAAAGCATCGTAGACAACGCCAATATTGTTGAGGGTGATGGCTTCCCCCGCTTTGTTACCCACTTGTTGCCATAAAGGAAGGGATTGGTTGTAGAAATCGAGGGCGGTTTGAAAGTCTCCCAAAGCATTGTAGACATTGCCAATACTGGCGAGGGTGGCCGCTTCCCCCGCCTTATTCCCCACCTGTCGCATTAAAGGAAGGGATTGGTTGTAGAAATCAAGTGCTTGTTGTTTGTCTCCTAAAGCATTGTAGACAAGGCCAATATTGTTGAGAGTGGTGGCTTCCCCGGCCTTATCCCCCACCTGTCGGAATAGGGGAAGAGATTGGTTGTAGAAATCGAGGGCGGTTTGAAAGTCTCCCAAATCTGAGTAGACACGACCAATATTATTGAGAGTAGCCGCTTCCCCGGCCTTATCCCCCACCTGTCGGAATAGGGGAAGGGATTGGTTGTAGTATGAGAGCGCTTGCTGCTTGTCTCCCAAATCTGAGTAGACAAAGCCAATATTGTTGAGAGTGGTGGCTTCCCCGGCCTTATCCCCCACCTGTCGCCTTAAAGGAAGGGATTGGTTGTAGAATTCGAGCGCCTGCTGTTTGTCTCCCAAATCTGAGTAGACAGCGCCAATACCAGTGAGAGTCCTCGCTTCCCCCGCCTTATCCCCCACCTGTCGCGATAAAGGAAGGGATTGGTTGTAGAAATCGAGCGCCTGCTGTTTGTCTCCCAAATCTGAGTAGACCAGGCCAATATTGTTGAGGGTGGTGGCTTCCCCGGCCTTATCCCCCACCTGTCGGAATAGGGGAAGGGATTGGTTAAGGTAATCAAGGGCAGTTTGTTTATCTCCCAAATCTGAGTAGACAAAGCCAATATTGTTGAGAGTGGTTGCTTCCCCCGCTTTATTCCCCACCTGTCGCTCTAAGGCAAGGGATTGGTTGTAGTATTCGAGGGCGGTTTGTTTGTCTCCCAAATCTGAGTAGACACGACCAATATTGTTGAGGATGGTCGCTTCCTGTGCTTTATCCCCCACCTGTCGCGATAAGGGAAGGGACTGATTGTAGTATTCGAGAGCTTGTTGTTTGTCTCCTAAATCTGAGTAGATTCTACCTAGTAAAGACAAACTCAAAGCTTGTCTTTCCAGGTTCCCGGCTTCTTGATAAAGTTTTAGCGCCTTTTCCGAAACTGCAATTGCCTGTTTTAGAGATTCTGCTGTCCTTTGCTGAAAGAGTTCAAGTCCCTGCTTTAATAATCTTTCTGCTTCTGCATTGGGGTCTGTAGAGTTATTTTTTCCGAGATCTCTAATAAGAGCAAGAACTATAACTTCCCTATTTTTATCCCCCAGTTGTCGCCATAGGGAAAGAGATTGATTGTAATAATCGAGCGCTTTTTGTTTGTCTCCCAAATCAGAGTAGAGTTTGCCAATATTAGTGAGAGTGTTTGCTTCCCCCGCCTTATCACCCACCTGTCGCCTTAAAGGAAGGGATTGGTTGTAGAATGAGAGCGCTTGCTGTTTGTCTCCTAAATCTGAGTAGACACGGCCAATATTGTTGAGAGTTATGGCTTCCCCCGCCTTATCCCCAACCTGTCGCGATAAAGGAAGGGATTGGTTGTAGAAGTCGAGGGCAGTTTGCTTGTCTCCCAAATCTGAGTAGACACGGCCAAGATTGTTGAGGGTGGCCGCTTCCCCCGCCTTATCCCCAACCTGTCGCGATAAAGGAAGGGATTGGTTGTAGAATGAGAGCGCTTGCTGTTTGTCTCCTAAATCTGAGTAGAGTTTGCCAATATTGTTGAGAGTTATGGCTTGTCGTTGCAAGTTTCCGGCTTGCTGATAAAGTTGTAGTGCCTTTTCCCAAACTATAATTGCCTGTTTTTTAGATTCTGCTGTCCCTTGCTGAAATAGTTCAAGTCCCTGATTAAATAACCTTTCCGCTTCTGCATTGGGGTCTGTTTGGGCGATAACTTCTCCCCGATGAAGGGTTGGGGGTAGGGTTAACAAAGGGAAACCCAAGTTCAACAGAAAAATGCTGTTAACGCTGAGAATAGATAGCCACTGTTGGGGTAGACGCATGGATGGGATTTCCTCACCGCAAGAACCACTCATCACAATATATGTCTGATGTTCGGGAGCTTATGCAAATGGGGGCAGAGGGCTGTTTGATTTGACTCCACTTGTTAGCCCCCTAAATCCCCGCCCCCTAAATCCCCCAATTCTGGGGGTAGCTGGGGGACTTTGAAAATTATTTTCCCCCCAAAGTTGGGGGGCGAGGGGGGCTATCCCAAAGTTGGGGGCTGGGGGGCTTGAACAACCCTGTCAGACTCAAATCGGCTTTGTCGGGAGATAATGATAGAAGAACAAGAAAAGGAAATCTTGAAGCCATGTCAGACAAAACATTAGATATTACTCAATTATCCGATCACCTGTTAGATTTATTATCAGATATTCAGAATCAGATCGAAGTGATATTAACCCGTGATGGTGTTCCCTTGGCGAAAGTTGTACCTTTGTCTACTAAACCTCCAATAATTCCTCAACCGGGATTACATCCAGGTTCAATGATAATGAGCGATGATTTTGATGAACCGTTACCCGATTCATTTTGGGGCTTATGAAAATTTTATTAGATACCCATGCTTTTATTTGGTGGAATAGTGAACCGACTCAGTTCTCACCAGAGAGTTTAGCAGTGTTGTTACAACCCGATACAGTGCGAGTGGTCAGCGTTGTGAGCCTATGGGAAATTCAAATAAAAAGTCAGTTAGGAAAATTAACCCTAAGCCAACCGTTAGAAGAAATCTACAAAAGTCAGACTCAAAATGGCATCTCTTTTCTACCTGTCAATCCGTCCCACGTTTTTCAGTTAAATTCATTACCATTACATCATAAAGATCCATTTGATCGATTGTTGATTGCTCAGGCAATTACAGAAGAATTAACTATCCTAACAAGAGATGAAATGTTTAAGCTATATAGTGTACCACTGTTATCCGTTTAATAGGCAGTGTCTCGGTAAACGCATCATTCGGATTTCCTTACCGCAAGAACCACTCATAACACAGTATGTCTGATGTTCGGGAGGTTATGCAAATGGAGTTTGATTGAGGCAAATTTTACCCATTCCCAAAAATTCCCAAAGCCACCCAAAGCGACCTAGCAGTAATTTGTTCTGGGGTGTTCATGCGTAACCGTTCTACTGTAGCGCGACCAATCGGAGTTCTGCCCTGAATTTGATAACTTTCTCGATTAAAAACAAAATGTTCCTCCCAAGTATCAAGACGGGGGTTAAATAAGCGAACTTGCTCTTGAGTTTCGGTATCAATTCCATCGATAAAATCCGACTTCCGAAGATTACAAATTCGACAAGCCAATGCTAAATTTTGTAGTTCATTTACTCCTCCTTTGGCAATAGGAATAATATGCTCAACTTCAAAAGCCAGATTAAAAATGACTTCTGGCGCACAACAATATTCACACTGATGTCTAGCCCGGGCAGCAACAAATAGATAGTTGGGGTTCATCAAGTTTAAAGTTAATTAAAACTAAATATTCTCTTGAGATGAGGATTGCTGATGTTTAATTGTCTCTAAGAGCTTCTTTGCTCGTTCGTTGGCGGCTGCTAACTCGGCTTCCGCTAGAGTTTCTAATTCGTTCTGTTCTTCATTTGATAAGTCTTTTTGATGGTCTTTACTTTCGTGATATTTATTCATTAATTGTTGTAATTTCTGATGTTGTGGCTGAGGAAAAAAGCGATCCGGTAAAAATCTCTGAACGATGATTAGCGTATTTGTTTCGAGTGCTGAGAGTTGTTGTTCTAACTCATCCAAGGCTTGACCTGGAGAACGACCGAGAGCTTGTTTTTCTCCACAAATCGCCCGATAAGTTATTGGCTGATTCGGTTCTGATTCTTGAATAATTTCAATTGTGTTCATCATTGAAAATAATAAAGGAGTGATTGACAAAGGACGTTAAATTTCAAAATTGATTACTGTTTCTCAATATATTGGTATGCTCTGGCTTTGATTAATCTCATCAAATGTTCCAATTGCAAAAACTGATTTAATTCTGATTTTTCTTCTGTTGATAAGCCTGTCGTTTTCTCTCGTTCGATTAAATCTCTGACCCTTTCTTTGATGGGTTCAGAAGCTTGAAAAGAGACAATTTGCTGGGGTGTTGCTCCCGATGCGATAAAATCTATCAGTTCTTCAGAGGCTTGAGGAATTGTGATCGGCTGACTCATCGTTAAATCTGATGATATTAATAGCTTAATAATATAACACTTGATCGTTACTCTTAAACCATAAAGAATTGTTTAGGCGATACGTCTGACGACACGCTACGCGATCGCAGAAGGGTTGACTCTTTTAACCCGAGATGAGATATTTAAGCTATTAATATAATTTTAATTGTAAATTGGGGATGACGATCAAAAGTCACTGAATGATAATAGAACTGATTTAGGTTTGCTACATCAGTATCAGAACCCATCAAGTCTTTTGGAGCAATTTATGGTTTTCGATTTATCTCGCAGTGAGCAACAAGGCCAATATCGCTACAACCCAGACAGTTTGAAGACGGGCGGGCCGGCACGCATTTTTCCCCATGCAGGAGAGGATGGCATCCTGCGTTATATTTTAACCGAACTACGGCTTAATTTGACCAATAAGGGGCAGGTTTCCCAGCCTTTTAGCATGATTTTGGAACAGTTAGAAAAAAGCTTGGCAGCACTTGAAGAAGGTTGGTCTACATTAACGACTTTTCTAGCAGATGTAGAGTTTTTACACGAGGGATTGTTGAATTTTAATCTACCACCTAACGAACAGTTTAATAGTGATTTTATTAAACTCCGTAAGGAAATGGCAGAAGCGTTGAGGGCTGCTATTAACGCCGCAGAAGAAGTTCAGCGAGAGAATCGCTCATCTCAACTTTCTATCACAGAACAAGCCAAACGTCAAAGAGATAAATTCTACGAAGCACTGGAGAAAAAAGGACGTTCCCGCCCCCAAGTTAGCCTGATTCACGAACGAGAAGGGGGGTTAAGCGATCGCGAATTTACCCGTCAGCGCTTGGCCGGGCCGAACCCAATGATCTTGCGCCGCCTGCAACAACCCGAGAAAACAGTCCTAGAAAGTTGGGCATCATCCCCATCCTATCAATTGGTGAACGGCGAATCACTGGATTTGATCAATGCTGCCACAGCCAATCGCCTGTTTATTGCTGATTATCCCCTTTTAGACCAACTGACGGCAGCCGATTTGCAAGTCGATCGGTTTGTTCCCAGTCCCAAAGCCTTATTTTACAACACCGGGCGGAAACTCGAGCCAATTTTGATTCAATTGGAACCGGGCGGCATCTTTACCCCCGCAACTTCCGCAGATGCCGATGAATGGATGCGGGCAAAACTCTATTTTCAGGTGGCAGATATTACCCACCACGAACTGATCGATCACCTCTGTTACACTCACTTGGCGATGGAAGCCTTTACCATTGCCACCTCCCGACAACTGCCTTCCCATCACCCCTTCTATCGTCTGATCAAGCCCCACTTTCAGTTTTTATTGGCGATCAATACTCGCAGCAATGCCGTCCTTTTGGACGACGCCGCACTGGTGGATAACCTGATGGCGCCGACGAGAGAAGTATCCTTAGATCTGATCAACCAAGCCTATCGTCAGCGGCCCTTCTCAGATTATGCCCTCCCCAATGATATTAAAAACCGAGGGGTGAGTTCCGAGTTTTTGGCCGAGTTTCCCTATCGCGACGATGCCCTACTGTTGTGGAATGCGATCGCCAAATACGTCAGCGCTTACTTACAGCGATACTACCGCGATGACCAAGCCGTTAGTCAAGACCCTTACCTACAAGCGTGGGCGGCGGAGTTGGGCGCCCCGTTAAACACTCGCTCTTTGGCGGAATTTCCTCAAAAACCCGCCTGGTTGCCCTCGCAAGTGTCGGGGATGGTGGGTCTGGAAATAGAATCCTTGCCAGACTTTCCCCGTGTTCCCGGCTTTTCTGCCCAAATTACCACACTGCAACAGTTGATCGACATCGCCACCCAAATTATCTTTACCAGTGGCCCCCAACACGCCGCAGTGAACTTCAATCAGTTCGACTACGCCGGCTATGTACCCAATTTTCCCCTGGCTGCCCACGCCCGACCCGACGTTATTACCTCTACGGAGGAGATGTTGCCCTCTGTCGAAAAAGACTTGCAGCAGATGAAGATTACTTTTGCCCTCAGTGGGATATTTTTTGGAGAACTAGGCCGTTCTGATTTAATGGGATTTGTCGAAGACGGCGATCGCAAAATTCTTGCCAATTTCCAGGCTGAATTGTTGGAAATAGAGAAACAAATTAAAACTCGAAATCAGCAGCGTCTTTCCGACGATGGGGTAGACTATCGCTACCTGCTTCCTTCCCAAATTCCCAATAGTATCAACATTTAGCGATCGCGTATATTAACCGAAAAATTTGAGTTTTTGACACTCCCCGCCATTCGCTGACGTTCGGTGTCAAAAACTCTACAACCTGACCAGATTTACCCGATTTCACTGGGGAAAACGTTCTTCACCGTTGGGTTCTTGGGGAGAAACTTGATTGAGTTCGCGCCGTCGCTCGGATATCGTTTTATAGACTAAATTTCGAGCGCGATTCACTCCCCCTAAAGGTTGATGTGCCTCCAAACTGTGCCAGGGATTGTAGGAAAGATGTTCGCAGAATTCCATCTGTTCATCGGAGTCAAAAGTCTGAGGGGAAATTTTAATCGTAGCCACTTTAATAAAAGGGGAATCCCACTCAACAGTCGGATCTTCTATGGGCATTTTCACCGGATCGGTTTGCAACTGCACCAAAAAATCAAAACAAGCTTCCTGGGTTTTCAAATATTCAACCATCGCTTCTCGAAGGTAGTTTTCAGACTCAGGAATCGTTAGATTTTCGGGAGCGGGAGAAGTGGGTTTGGCAGAATATTTCATCGCCTGCGAACCCAACTTGTAGGGCGTTGTACTCCAATACTGAACGAGGAGCGGATTAACTATTTTATTACTTTGAATCCCTCGGATAATTCTAAATTCTGACAAACGCCATTTAAAAGGATTCAGACTCGGAAAGAAAAACTTCAACGGTGCTTTCCCCGGAGATTGTTTAAGCACATTAAAGAAATCCACATAGTCGGGGATATTGCGAATAAAAAACACCGGATGATTGATCATCAAAAAGTCCTGGGTGTGCTTTTCGTCATCCAACAACTTTTTCCCTTCCACGCCCATCAATTTAATCGTCATTCCCCTACCATCGCCTTTGGTATCGGGCTGTTGAGCATTCCCCGAACCGTTGGAAAAACGAATCCAAGCCGGGAAAGTCGCGGGTTCTTTAAAAACACCAACCCTGAGATTTTCAGGTAGGTTAGCCTCAACAATAAATTCCGCTTTCACACAACCGTGATGCTTGGCGTGTTGTCCTCGCCGAACGGGTTCTTGATCGGTTTGAAGACCTGCTTCTATAATAGCAGTCATGTTTGCGATCGCTTCTGCTTCACCTGGGGCGGGATATTCTTTGCCAATTTCTAAGGTTTTTGCTGGACTTGACATTGATTCCTCCGAATTGATTTAAGTATAGGGGGGTTATTGTTACTATCATTGCCACGACAGCAACCGCCTCCTATTTATCTTTTACGGTTCGATAACAGCGTTCCAGTTAAAAACTCCCTAAATTCACGGCGATCGCATCACAGCAGATTTATTTTATTTTATCCCCATTTTGCCAACAGTTCACCCAATAAACTTAAAAATTCCCTAAATTCCCCGTCTGGGCGCAAGGCCTTGCGCCCCTACTTTGTGGCTTAAAAAGATAGAATGAATTGGATTAGGATGATGTATATTTGTAGCCCAAAACCTGATTGTGAAAGTTAAAGGAATTATTCGATAATCATTTGGGGAACATACTCCTGTGAACATCTCTTAATGCCCTACCTACTATCCTACTTACGCTTCTACTCATGTTTATAACCATGCTCGTCAAAGTATGAACTATTGAATCATAAGAATATTTGATTTGATTATCGTCTAATATTTTTTCTAGGTGACAAATCATTTGTCTAAAATCAATCTCAGATTAAAATTAAAATTCCATTTTATCAAAACAAAAATAGGGGCAAAAAGCCCCCATCTTGTCAATGAATGTAACTCGATAACTTATCGATCCACTGAACCCATAATGATATCGATACTTCCCAAAATTGCAACGATATCCGCAACTTTTGTACCCTTCACAATGTCGGGGAAAATTTGTAAATTGCAGAAGTCAGCCGCCCGAATTTTGAACCGCCAGGGGAAGATATTGTCATCGCCAACAATATAAATTCCCAGTTCACCTTTCCCGCTTTCAATGCGAACATAATGTTCACCGGAAGGAATCTTGAATGTTGGGGCAATTTTCTTCCCAATAAACTGATAGTCAAAAGCATTCCATTCAGATTTCGGCCCTCCCATCATCCGTTGTGCTTCGAGGTTCTCGTAGGGGCCGCCAGGGAGTCCATCAAGGGCTTGATAGAGGATTTTAACCGATTCGCGCATTTCCCGAATTCGCACGAAATAACGGGCTAAACAATCGCCTGCGGTTTCCCAATGAACATCCCAATCGAAATCATCGTAACATTCATAATGGTCAACTTTTCGTAAGTCCCATTTCACACCCGAAGCGCGTAACATCGGGCCAGATAAACCCCAGTTAATGGCTTGTTCACGGGTAATGGTGCCTAACCCTTCAATTCGACGCAGGAAAATGGGATTATTGCTAATGAGACGTTCGTACTCATCAACTTTCGGTAGAAAATAATCGCAAAAATCCCGACATTTATCGACCCAACCGTAAGGTAAGTCAGCCGCTACACCGCCAATGCGGAAATAGTTGTTATTGACAAGACGATAACCTGTTGCCGCTTCCCAGAGGTCATAAATCATTTCCCGTTCCCGGAAAATATAGAAAAAGGGAGTTTGGGCGCCAACATCTGCGAGGAATGGGCCAAGCCATAACAGGTGGTTGGCGATGCGGTTCAACTCCAGCATAATCACCCGAATATAGCTGGCGCGTTTGGGAACTTCAATATTAGCGAGTTTTTCTGGTGCATTCACCACAACCGCTTCGTTGAACATTCCCGCAGCATAGTCCCAACGGCTAACGTAGGGAACATACATGATGTTGGTGCGGCTTTCGGCGATTTTTTCCATTCCGCGATGGAGATAGCCGATAACGGGTTCACAGTCTACGACATCTTCTCCGTCTAGGGTAACAATTAACCGCAATACCCCGTGCATAGAGGGGTGGTGTGGCCCCATGTTCAGAACCATCGGTTCGGTGCGGGTTTCTATTCGACTCATCGGTGTTTGCCTCTCAACCTCTATGTTTTATGCTGGTAGTTGTAGAAATAGGCGATACAACAAATGTATAGCGTTCCCTTGTCATTATAGGGAGTTTAGACCGTTTACAGTGAACGTAGGGGCGGGTTCGACAAAGATATGTGTTTTCCCACAGACAACTCATATAAACCCGCCCCTTGTATGTTGTAACAAGAAAGATAGGGCGGGTTGATATCGGTTATTAGTTTGTGACAGATATCTAGGCCTCACCCGCCCCAACTCCCAACTCCCAACTCCCAACTCCCAATTTCCTATGCCTGAATTGAATTTGAGTGAATTATCGACTAATTTTGTTCATGTTCCCGTATTGAGTCGAGAATTGATCACGGGGTTATCTGTGGTTGCGGGGGGACATTATCTGGATGCGACGGTGGGTGGTGGCGGTCATAGTTTGTTGATTTTACAAGCGGCGGCGGATGTGCATTTAACAGCCCTTGATCAAGATGAAGTGGCGATCGCAGCAACTCAAGCTAGATTAGCAGAAATTGAACCCAGTTTTGTCGAGCGAGTGCAGTTTTGGCGGGGAAATTTTGCGGAGTATCAACCGAAAGGTATGGAGTTTGATGGCATTATTGCAGATTTAGGCGTCAATTCCTACCAACTCGATACCCCAACTCGCGGGTTTAGCTTTCGTCATAGCGCCCCGTTAGATATGCGAATGAATCAACAACAATCGTTGAGTGCTGCTGATATTATTAATACTTACGATGAGGTTGAGTTAGCCGATATCTTTTTTGATTATGGCGAAGAACGATTGTCCCGTCGGATTGCCAGAAAGATTGTCCAACAGCGTCCGTTTGAGACAACCACTCAACTGGCGGATGTGATTGCCTCTTGTTACCCACCCAAGTCCCGTTATGGTCGCATTCATCCGGCGACTCGTGTATTTCAAGCCCTCAGAATTGCGGTTAACCAAGAACTAACAGCCCTGGAAACCTTTCTCAGCAAAGCACCGCAATGGTTAAAATTGGGGGGTAGAATTGGAGTGATTAGTTTTCACAGTTTAGAAGATCGCAGAGTCAAACAGAGTTTTAAAAGTGATTCGGGTTTGCAGGTGTTAACCAAAAAGCCCATTCAACCGCTAGCTGATGAAATCGCTGATAATCCTCGCGCTCGATCTGCTAAACTCAGACTGGCTGAACGAATAACGATCTGATGACTCACCAGTAGATTGAAATATTATTGATAAACACGGGAAACAGTCCGGTAGAGTGGTAGCCCATTGAATTTATTCAGGGGCGGAAACTTGCCACGAGCGACTAAAGGTCGCCTAAATACTACCAGTTATCAAACTGAATTCAGGAGTCAGGAGCAGTAACTTAGTTGACAATTTATGGTACAACACGGTACTATCTGTAAGATAACAGAATACATCTATGCAACGAGCCTTCAAGACCCAACTCAAACTTAATAACCGTCAAAAGACCTTAATGGCTAAACACGCGGGATATTCTAGATGGGTCTGGAATTGGGCCTTAGCGATGTGGAACGAGGCTTATAAAGAAGGACTAAAACCTTCAACAAACAAGCTTAAAAAATTATACACCAATCACATTAAACCTCAATACTCCTGGCAGTCAACGCTAAGTTCTAGAGTTTATCAATTTGCTTTTATGCACTTGGGAGAAGCATTTAGCCGATTTTTTCAAGGCATTGCCAAACATCCTAAGTTCAAGAAAAAAGGCAGAAATGATAGCTTTACTCTCGATAATTGCGGTAAGGTAATGAAGTTTTCGGGGAAGAGATTGAAGCTTCCTTTTATTGGATGGGTATTCACTTATGAACCCCTCCCGGAAATTCAGACTAAACGAGTCACAATTAGTCGAGTCGCTGATTCTTGGTATCTGTCTGTAGCCTACGAATTTGAACCAGAACAGACTGTTAAATCAAGAGTTTATCTGGGTGTTGATGTTGGGGTTAAGGCATTGGCGACCTGTTCAGATGGTACTGTTTTTGCCAATCCCAGAGCTTACAAAAAAGCACAGAAAAATCTGGCCAAACTTCAGCGCGAACTCTCGAGAAAACAGAAGGGTTCCAATAACAGGAATAAAGCCAAACTTAAATTAGCGAAAGCTTATCAGCGAGTCACAAACATCCGAAAAGATGCAATTCATAAACTTACCTCATGGCTATGCAAAAATCACGCAGTCATCGGGTTAGAAGACTTGAATGTTTCTCGGATGTTAAAGAATCATAAGTTAGCGGGTGCTATTGCTGATTCTGCTCTTTATGAAATTCGCCGCCAAGTTGAGTATAAGTCCGAGTGGTACGGCTCAGTTGTAGTTTTTGCTGATAGATTTTACCCGTCAACTAAGACCTGTTCAAGTTGCGGTCACGTTCAACAAATAGCACTGAAAGAACGAGTTTTTAACTGTAATAATTGCGGTGTAAGCGTTGACCGCGATTTGAATGCCAGCCTGAATTTAGAAGGTTATGCCGAGGGCTTCTCGGTAAAAAGCCTGTCTGACCGGGTGCTGCCGACAGTCCGGGGTGATGCAGCGCAAAGTCCGATCTCGGCGGTTTCCGTCGAGAAGGAACTTTGCAAGACAGGAACGAAACATTAATACGGTTTATACCGCGTTATATCAGTTTTCGATAGCAGTAGAAACCTAATCCATTCACCTGGGAGTAACCAATCGCATGAGTCGGGGAGAGCAGTCCAAGCTAAAACTAATGGTAGTTGATGACGAACCAGATAACTTGGATTTGTTGTACCGGACGTTTCGGCGTGAGTTCAGAGTATATAAAGCAGATAGCGCCCGAGGCGCTCTTTCCATTCTGGAAAAAGAAGGAGAGATGGCGATTATTATCTCAGATCAGCGAATGCCTGAAATGTACGGTACTGAGTTTTTAAGTCAGACGGTTGATCGTTTTCCAGATACGATCCGCATTCTGCTAACGGGGTATACTGATGTCGAAGATTTGGTCGAAGCGATAAACTCCGGTCAAGTCTTCAAATATATTACCAAGCCTTGGAGTCCAGAAGCGCTCAAATCAGTGGTTCAGCAAGCCTCAGAAACTTACAACTTTTCAAAACAGCGTACCCTGTCGTTGCGTCGTGCTTTACGTCGAGAGTCTCTTTACAATGATGTAATGAGCGCTCTACGGGAATCGTTAGATTACTCAAGTATGCTGCAAACGATAGCACAAACTATTGGAGAAACGTTTGAGGCGAAAGGCTGTCACATCCGAGCGGTCGAAGATGGACATCTGTCGCCGGAAGTGTTTTATTATACACCAACCCAGGGGGAGTCGCCCGAGTGGTTGTCTGATAGTGAATCGTTAATGCTGGCGGTTTTAGAAACTCGTGAAACGAAAATTCTACAAACTCTTGACCAGAATAATCTGATTCAAATTATTATTCCTCTAAGCTATCAATTTAATCTTCTAGCTGTGTTGGCTCTCTATCAAGAAAGTGATGCTAATACTTGGTCTGATAATGATATTCAACTCTTAGAAGCGGTCAGTGAACAAGCCGCTTTGGCTTTGTCTCAGGCTCGACTTTATCAGCGTACCGTTCAACTAGCTGAACAGATGCGCTCGGAGTTAGAAGTCGCTCGTCAAATTCAAACGAATTTACTGCGACAAAGCTGGCCGGATTTACAAACCGTCAAGGTGCAAGCTTGTTGCTATCCCGCGCGAGAAGTTGGAGGTGATTTTTTTGAGGTTTATGTTCATTCTCAGGGTGATGTTTGGGTGGCTGTAGGAGATGTTTCGGGTAAAGGCGTTCCGGCGGCTTTGTTTATGGCGAGTGCGATGTCAGTCATTCGTCGAGAACTTTCTCAAGATGCTTCCCCTGACCCCGAACAAGTGATGCACAATCTTAATAGGATTTTGGCTGATGATCTGATTGGCAATAATTACTTTATTACAATGGTGCTGGCTCGTTATACTCCGACGACCGGAGAGTTAATTTATGCCAATGCCGGACATATTTATCCTCTTGTTTGGTCTCAAAAAATGCTGATGGAACAGGCGGTTGATCCTGACTCCTCTATTACGGTAGAACCCTTATTTCTCAAAGCGCGAGGTATTCCTCTGGGGATTCTTCCGGCTTGGCGAGGGAAGATTGGGAATTTGATGCTGTCTCCTGGAGATATTTTTCTGCTTACCAGCGACGGGATTACAGAAGTGATGGTCGCTCAACCCAGTACAAATGAGGGACAAACTCATCGCACGATGCTTCATCAAGAGGGATTATGGAAGCTTTTGATGCAGCAAACTGAGCCGTTAAACTTGGAAAATTTACTGGCCTCTGTCCGAGAGCATAGTTCCGTTCAGGAAGATGACCAAACAATACTTGCGCTGGAGGTCTTGTTGACAGATGAAAACTGAGCTTCATGTGCCGAGCGACATTCGATTTTTAACGGTTGTCGAAAATTGGCTGTTGAGTAGTTTGGAGGTGGAATTGGGTCATCACATTGATTGGCCCCGTCAATCCAATCGCTTTCGTTTGGTACTGGCTGAAGCCTACTCAAACGTGATTCGTCATGCTCACAAAGACCAGCCCCATCTACCGATTATCATCCGCCTCGAATTGCAGGAGCGAGATATTGCTCTGGAAGTTTGGGATTGTGGAAGTGGTTATGAAGTAGATGAATATACCCCTCCCAACCCGGAAGATCGGCAAGAAAGCGGCTATGGCTGGCTGATTATGAATCGATTGATGGATAGAGTTGACTACTGTTTACAGATTAATGGTCATAACTGTCTGCGTCTAGAAGCCAGTCTGGGAGAAAAAGTCAATGAGTCTGAACAACTCCAAGCTTGAAGATTTACCCGGTTTTTCGGATGAAGCTTAAACCGTTATGCTGTCATATTCTTAACAAAACTTAACTGAAATCTACACAATTTTAATTTTTGTAAATTTTAGTTGCAATATTTTCGAGGGGTAAGTCAATAATATCTGAAATCAGTTTTGATGATATCTCAAGGACAGGAGACGCTCAGTGAATCAGCTTTTTCCACTTGCCCCCCGCTATCGCTTAGATGACGAAACTCCTTGGTTAAAGGGAATTGATCCGTCTCGCCATTATTGGATTAATATCAATGGAGATCAACAACTCACCGTTATTATACCGGGATTAATGGTATCTTCTGCCAGTGAGTTTAAACAAGCCATTCTGTATTGGCGATCGCTGCAACCGGGAGATCAGATGACGATTGAGCGAGCCGCCGGAAGCTGTATTCTCTATTGTATTAGTGAAAACTGCTACGCCATTGAAGATCAAAATGCACCGATCAAAGTTTGGCATTTATTTGATCAAGAAACCATTGAAAGCTTATTGATGACGAGCCATCCCGACTGGAAATGTTCGGCGAAAGATCTAGAACTCGGACGAGAATTACTCACTCGTTCTCTACAACTTCCCAGTAAAGCTTAGATTTAAACGGCTTTCAATCCGAATTTTCAGATGGGTTTTGAGAGGGGTTCTTGAAATTCAACAACTCCTGCAAAGAAGCCAACAGTTTAACCGTCACAACGGCAATTTCCCCATTGGGATTTAAAATAAATTGCCAAGCGACATTCACCCAAAATAAAGGCGTTTTCACTTTCCCAAACACTTGCACTTGTTGTTGACCATTCTCTAAGGTTTGGCTGACTCCCTCTTGGGGTTTAAGCTGCATTCCTTGAGCTTCTGCTGTTAGGTAGATGGCGATCGCTTCTTTTCCGTGCAGGGAATCTTCAAAGGGTGCTTCTAAGATGCCATCTTCTGCAAATAAAGCCGCAGTTGCTTGAAAATTGCCAGCGTTGAGGGTTTCAAAATATTGGAGAACTTGGGGTTCTGTAATTCCTTCGATTTGCAGTAGACTATCTGAATTTGATAAGGTTCTTGTCGGCATAACGTTCAATTCAAAACAGCAAATAAAACAAGAGAACAGCGATCATTTATGTATTTAGATCGCTGCTCTAGATCAATTATAGATTAACTAGGCGAGGGGATCGATTCCCATCCCTGAAACGACATTCCGCAGTACCGTAATTTGTTGACTGAATTCTAACTGCTCAATGGCAGCTAAAACTTGACTTGAAGCGCGAGAAACGGGATAACCTGCGGGTACTCCAATCACAGAGCCTTCTTTCATCCATTCTGCTAACTGATACCAAAACGCCAGTTTAGTGTTAGCGCCAAGAACACCGTAGGCGCGACTGACTGGGGTGTTAACAGAAGCCGCAATGTCACGCATTGCTTTGAGTTGATCTTGGGGAGGCATCTGCTTGATATCATTGAGCAGACCTTCTGCAAATTGGAGACGAGCTGCACCGGGAGCCGCAGGGGTAACAGTCCGACCCATTTTGGTATAGAGGAACCAAAGCACTCCAAGCTGCTGATCGACATTGAGAGCTTTAAAGCTGGCAGTTACACGAGCAACAGCGTTTTGATCGCTGGAAACGAATACTTGGCTAAAACTTGTAGTTGAGGACTGCTTTATAAAACTGATATAACGCGGTACAAACCGTGTTAACGTTTACTTCCTGCATCACCCCGGACTGTCGGCAGCACCCGGTCAGACAGGCATTTCACCAAGAAGCCCTCGGCATAACCTTCTAAATTCAGGCTGGCATTCAAATCACGGTCAATGCTTACACCGCAATTATTACAGTTAAAAACTCGTTCTTTCAGTGCTATTTCTTGAACGTGACCGCAATTTGAACAGGTTTTAGTTGACGGATAGAATCTATCAGCAAACACTACTCTTGAACCGTACCACTCGGACTTATACTCGACTTGGCGGCGAATTTCATAAAAAGCAGAATCAGCAATAGCACCCGCTAACTTATGATTTTTCATCATCCCAGAAACATTCAAATCCTCTAACCCGATGACTGCGTGGTTTTTGCATAGCCATGAGGTGAGTTTGTGAATTGTATCTTTGCGAATGTTGACAATTCTTTGATGTGCTTTTGCCAGTTTCAGTCTAGCTTTATTCCTGTTATTTGAACCCTTCTGTTTTCTCGAGAGTTCGCGTTGAAGTTTTGCCAGATTTTTCTGTGCTTTTTTGTAAGCTCTGGGATTGGCAAAAACAGTACCATCTGAACAGGTCGCTAATACCTTAACCCCTACATCAACACCCAGGTATTCTCTTGATTTTACAGTCGGTTCTGGCTCAAACTCATAGCCTACAGAGATATACCAAGAATCGGCAACCCGACTAATTGTAACTCGTTTAGTCTGGATTTCGGTTAGGGGTTCGTAAGTGTTAACCCATCCAATAAAAGGAAGTTTTAACCTCCTTCCTGAAAACTTCATTACCTTACCGCAATTATCTAAAGTAAAGCTATCATTTCTGCCTTTTTTCTTGAACTTAGGATGTTTGGCAACGCCTTGAAAAAAGCGACTGAAAGCTTCCCCTAAGTGCATAAAGGCAAATTGATAAACTCTAGAACTTAGCGTTGACTGCCAGGGATAGTTTGGCTTAATGTGATTGGTGTAGAACTTTTTTAGCTTATTCGCAGAAGGTTTTAGTCCTTCTTTATAAGCCTCATTCCACATCGCCAAAGCCCAATTCCAGACCCACCTAGAATATCCCGCGTGTTTAGCCATTAAGGTCTTTTGACGGTTATTAAGTTTGAGTTGGGTCTTGAAGGCTCGTTGCATAGATGTATTCTGTTATCTTACAGATAGTACCGTGTTGTACCATAAATTGTCAACTAGGTTACTGCTCCTGAAAATCACCCAGTTTGACTGAAGGTGCAAGCTGAGACTAAAATCAATTTAGGACTCAATGTCAATTGTGATACTTCTCACTCGTTAACCTGATCGAAATCACCAAATTAACTCATTTAAAATCACAACTTTTATTGATATATCTCACTTGCGATAAAGATCAAAATCAATTCCTCTTAACCCCCCTATCACTGAAACTATAGGAAATCTCGACTATAGATAAGGTGGGGAGAGGAACAACTTTTATGCAAAAATGTACAACTTGTCCGAAAACACAATGTCCTTTTAGATCTTCGGAGGTTAAAATATCGGGATTTTCACTCTTTATAGTCGGGTGTAAAATTAGCTATCGAGGAGAACAAATCTTTGATTTGAGTTGGCTACTTGCAGGTAAACCCATTATGCGCTTGCGAGAATCTCAAGTCAAAAAAGCACTGATTAAACTCAAAAACAATCAAATTGCTAGTTAATAAAAATCCCTGAATACCCAGAAAAAATCTGGAAAAATCCGTTTTAAAATACTCGATTTAGTAATTTTTTATCCAGTTCTCTAATGTAATCTCGACCATATCTTCCATTTTCTAAACCCTCAAATAAATGAGAGGGTAAATCTTGAGTGACTTCCTCACTACAGGAAGCCACCCCCATGGCGATCGCCTGAGTTCCATTTATAGCGCTACGCGCTAGGCAAAAGGCAACAGGCAAGAGGCAAAAGTGCCAGCAGAAAATATTTTCAGCATTTACCAATGTCCTAACCGTTATGCGTAGTGCTATAAAATAAAACAGTAGGGTAAACATCATTACAAAAAGTAAAAATGGTACAAACACCCGCCTGTTTGCCAGAGATTGAAATCTCTGTCTAATAGATGAAGTCCTGTTAACAGGACTTGGGGTTTTAGTCAGGGAATAAATTCCCTGAGTTTTGGGGACTTGGGGTTTTAGTTCCCCAGCCAGTTTGCCTGTTTGCCAGAGATTGAAATCTCTGTCTAATAGATGAAGTCCTGTTAACAGGACTTGGGGTTTTAGTCAGGGAATAAATTCCCTGAGTTTTGAGGACTTAGAATTTTAGACGGGGAATTTATTCCCTGATTAACTAACTCTGACTCAAGAGCAATTACATCCAACCTAACTGGGCTTTTGCTGTATTCACAGCGATTTTAATATTACTAGAACCAAATGACATCTTATACCGTTTAGCGGCATTTTTGGGATTTGGATCAATTGTAATCACATTATCCGCCCAAAGACTGCTACTGCGTGACCAATCCAGTTGAGCGAGTTGAGAAATTTTCTGTTCATCAAATGAAGGCTCATTTTCATTATAGCATAAATGGAGCAATCGAGCTAAAATTTCTAACCCAACAGCCACCCCTAAAATCGATTTTTCCTTGAAATCATTAATTTCATCAACCGTTAAATCTTTGGGGCTTTTACTGGCAATATATTGAGTTTGAGGGCATTCAGAAAAGAACTGATTAAACGCATCAGCCAAAGCCTGAGACGCTTCATCAACATCATAATCTTCTAACTTTGCGTCTGGATCATTTTCAAACGCACAACTGACCGCAGTCGCAATATATTTATTGGTATAAATCAACTTTTTCTTGGAATTAGGAGTGCGGTTAATCTTTTCGGTTTTTCCTCTAAACATTGACACTTTTTCAACCAATTGTTTCATAATGCCAACTAGACCTGTAAACTCTCCGAAGGACAATAACAAAGATTCAGCAAGTTCTTTGGTTTGTGCCATATCTCTAAAATCTTTCTGACACTGGTTTAAATTTCCTTCTAAAACCAATGTAATTGGAAAGAAATTTTTCCCGATTAATTTAATTTGTTTGTTTCGGTATAACTCATCAATGGCTTTCCAGCGATGCTGTCCGTCGGTAATATCAAGCGGTGTATCACGGGGAATGGCAACAAAACACATCCCTAAACCCAATTCAATCACTTGTATTTGTTCAGGATCAATATTAGCCGTTAACGTTCCTAAAATCCAAGGCTTATCTTGTTCGGCATGATGCACAATATAATCTTTGATTTCTTCGGCATGACCTTTCACAACCGGACGATTTTTTCCAGAATCAGGGTCATTATCTTCAGAGGGTTTTGCTTCTAATAGCGTAGGAATATCTCTAGCCGGAACATTGATTTGAATCATTTGCCGTTTTCCCTGTGGGAAAGTCAAACCCAGATAGCAGCAATATTCCTGACTATATTTTGAAAAAAGGGGGGCAAGTATAGCATCAATGCGGGGGTTTTGTTCGGGAAAATTATCACTAAGATCGTTCATGTTGGGTGAGGTCATGCTGTCGGTGATCAATAAAAATTTGTGAGGTCTATCTTTATATTGTAGGCGTTAAAATCCTCAGATGACTACTCCTAACAAACTGTATCAAACACCGTATATTATTGTCGGAGTTAATATCAAAAAAAGTTGTAATGTTAATATCTTTTGACCTCTCCCCCAACCCCTCTCCACCTCTCCCTAACCCTCTCCTACGAGGAGAGGGAAATGGTGTCCCTAATGGGACTATTATTTAATGGCGAGGGGAGGCACGATTTTCTTCCCTCCTTTTAGGGGGGACTGAGGGGGGTAAATTTGACCTCTCCCCCAACCCCTCTCCTACGAGGCGAGGGGAGGCACGATTTTCTTCCCTCCTTTTAGGGGGGACTGAGGGGGGTTGGTGGGGGTTCTTCAACTACAATATTTTTGGTAATGTAATCTCTCTCGGCTTGACAAACCGCCCCTCAAAACTGATCGCCCTATTTTCAAACGTCCTCGCCTCAGCCAACCCCCGTCGCAACTCCGCCCGATCCATCGGTTCATCTATTCCACCCAATATATAAACCAACAACTTCGCCGCCAGATCTCGTCCTGCTACTCGGATACGCCGTTTATTCGGATCAAATAACACCCCATACCACAAAGACTCGGGGTATTCTATCCCCTTAAAGCCGCCCATTGCATCAAAAGATCGTAACTTTTCAAACAAACTGACTATCGGTTTTTGCTGCTGAAACACCAACACCCCTAACCCCTGGGCGATCGCCACTTGACCGACGGGACGAAACAAAATATTACTCTCACCCCCCGGTTTCTCAAAGCTAAACCGTCGCAACACAGGCGTTTCTTCGCCCCTTTCTAAACGTTGATAACTCGGTAAACTCGCCAACGCATCCAACAACCGTCGCAACTCCTGCATCCCCTCCTCTAGTTCATCATCATCGGGACGCATGGGAACTAACCCCGGTTTGGGCGAAAACCAATGGGGAAAGCGATCGCCTAAATAGCGCTGTGTCATCTCTTTGAGGGCTTGTAACGTCGTTAAAACCGTAGACTTAGAAGCCACCGTCGCACTATCCCAGTTTATTCTAGGGTTGCGATCGCGTTTTTCTTTTAACAACGGATGAGTCACTGCCACCTGGCGCGTTACAATAGAAAATCCGTCATCTTCATCGAGTAGGGCTAACTGACCTTTACTCAGTTTCACCGCCATCAGGTTAACGTGAACAAAAATAGATCGAACTCGCTGACGGGCTTGTTGACGGGTTTCTCCAGTTACCACTGCGGGAATAAATTCTATCCCAATGGTTTCGGAGGCGAGGTTTTTGATCTCCTCTGGAGTTAACGCCGAAACCTCTGTCATATCCTCGAGGGTTATGGCTTCCCCGACTGCTTTTTTGATCTTGCTGTAGGGTTGCAGTTTTCCGGTTCGCAGAAGTCGCATCAAGCCTTGTATCCCCATCAGGCGATGTTGTCCGTCTAAGGCAAAGACAGCCTCATCGGAGTCTAACTGTAACAGTCCCAGTTTTCCTTGATGGTCTAACCCCTGAAAAGCGATCGCAGACTCGGTGGCCCGTCCGTCCTCATCCCACTCAAATGCTTTCGGGTTATTTACCCAAGAGGGACAGATAACAACTAATAAAGCGGGGAACTTATGGGCTTTGTGGGTTGCCAGGTATTGGGCGAGGGGAAGTTGACGAGACCAGTCTAAAGGACGTTGTAAGATATCTTCTACGGTGTCTGCGACTCGTTCGACATTTCCGGTTTCTGGGTTCAGGTGACGTTTAAATAGGGGAAGTTGGGAAGCATAACCCACATTGCGATCCAACCAGTCCAATGTTACTGAACCGATAAACGCCTCTGTTCCTCCCATCTGGGTTTTGTGTACGAGGAGATGCTGAGGGGAGTTGAGGAAGGGTTCAAGAAACTTCGCGATCGCTTCTGGGTCTTGGGGGTTGGGTTTTGGGGTTGGATCGGTTGCAGATTTCATTCGTAAGTATTAAGCTATGAGAACAAGTTTTTAAAAACTTTGGAATATAAGGTATTATAACTGAACAGGGTGCTAGTAAAGAGGCAACAGATATGAGTACCGCAGAACATTCGGAGGACAAACGAACGTTACTGGACTATTGTGAACGATTTTCAGAGTTGAAGGTTAGTAGTAACCGAAAGCGGGGTGATGCACCCTACAAGCCTATTTTGCTATTATCTATTATTGATCTGATTGCCCAAAGAATTATTAAGAATAACTACATTTTGGTTTCAGATGAGTTGATAGACACATTTAATAAGTATTGGAAAATATTAGGAAATCCATCTTATAAAGGGGGTTTACATTATCCATTCTTTTATTTACAAAATGAACAATTTTGGTATTTAGAATTTAAGCCGGATTTTAAGGGTTTACAACCTAAAACTACAAACAAGTTAAAAGAGGCTGTGGAGTATGCCAAATTAGATGATGAACTGTTTGAGCTATTACTAGATAAAACTTCTAGAAATGAACTCACTGATACCTTAATAGCGGTTTGGTTTTTTGAGAGTCAGCGAGAATTATCAGAAATTTTAAATGTCAATCAATCTTTCCAAAGTCAGATAGAGGAAGATAGTGTTAACGTTAGAGAAGTAGAGGAGGTTTCATTAAAACAATTTAGACTTCAAAAGTCCGTAGTCAGAAATGCGTTTTTTCGTAAAGCAGTTGTACATACTTATGGATATCGATGTGCATTCTGTGGTTTAAAGGTAACTCGAAAAATAACTCAAAGTATAGTAGATGGCGCACATATTAAACCCTTTTCGAGATTTTATGACAGCAGGATTGATAACGGAATCTCATTCTGTAAAAATCATCACTGGGCATTTGATAGAGGTTGGTTTACTATTGACGATGACTATAAAATTGTAGTAGCTAATGATTTACAAGAAGTTTCACCCAATGCTAAATCAATGCGAGACTTTCACGGCGAACACATAGCTTTACCAGTCTTAGAGGAATACTTTCCTAGACTAGATGCGCTTGAATGGCATCAAAAAAATATATTCAGATCGTAAAAAAAACAAGAGGACTTAAAACAAAAATGAGAAAAACTAAAGCACCACTAATTCCAAATCGTACCATAGCTGAGTTTGTAGAATATCTAGAAAAGTTATCTTTAGAAGTTCAAGAGTTATATTGTATCGATCAAATTCCTTGGGTAATTGGTTATTCAGGCGGAAAAGATAGCACTGCAACATTACAACTGATATGGAATGCGATCGCAGCACTTCCACCAGAAAAGCTGATCAAACCCATTTATGTCATCAGTACAGATACACTTGTAGAAAATCCAATAGTTTCTGCTTGGGTTGACAACTCTTTAAAAAGAATAAAAATTGCCGCTCAAGAGCAAAATCTTCCAATAGAAGCGCATCTATTAAAACCACAAATGACCCATACTTATTGGGTTGGTTTAATTGGAAAAGGTTATCCCGCTCCTAGACATAGATTTCGCTGGTGTACACCTCGGTTGAAAATTGATCCTTCAAACCGTTTTATTCGTAATGTTGTACGATCAAACCGGGAAGCAGTCGTTGTGTTAGGAACTCGCAAAACGGAGAGTTCAAACCGTGCGAAAATTATGGAAAAGCGGGAAGCTAAACGACTACGAGAGCGCCTTTGTCCCCATCCCCATATACCAAACTCTTTACTTTACACTCCTATTGAAGAATGGCGAACAGATGAAGTTTGGCTTTATCTCATGCAATGGGAAAACCCCTGGGGACATAGTAATAAAGATTTATTTGCTATGTATCGAGGGGCAACCGCAGACAATGAATGTCCGTTAGTTGTTGATACCTCAACGCCTAGCTGTGGAAGTTCTCGTTTTGGCTGTTGGGTTTGTACATTGGTGGATAGTGATAAATCTCTGACAGCAATGATTCAAAATGATGAGGAAAAAGAATGGTTACAGCCTTTGGTTGATATTCGTCTCGAATTAGATATTAGAAATGATCGAGACAAGAGAGATTTTAGACGAATATTTGGAACAGTACAACTGTTTGAACGGAATGTCAATGGTGAAGTCTCCGTCGAACCCATACCCGGCCCGTATGTCAAAAAATGGCGGGAACATTGGTTAAGACGAGTATTAGAAGCGCAAACGAAAATTCGTCAAACCGCCCCCGAAGAAATGCGAGATATTACGTTAATTCAACCGGAAGAACTCAGCGAAATTCGCCGAATCTGGTTAGAAGAAAAACACGAATTTGATGATAGTTTACCGAGGATATATAAAGAAGTGACAGGAGAAACCTTTATAGATACCTATCGTGGTAATGAAACGAGTTTGTTAGGTAGTGATGAATGGACAACCCTAGAAGATATTTGTGGGGAAGACGCCATGCACTTAGAATTAATGGCAAAATTATTAGATACCGAACGACAATATTATACCAAAGCCCGTCGTGTAGGATTGTTTGAAGACCTGGAAAAATGCTTTGAAACCAGTTCACGAACCAAAGAAGAAGCTATTGCAAATGCCCACCTGAAACGCAACTTAAAAATAGCTGCCCAAGAAGGAGATGTTGAAACCATTAAACAACTGACTTGGGAAAATCTGAAGTATTCCAATAATTCAGAAACCAACGATGAGGAGGAGGAATAACATAAAAAAACCACTGGTAACGGATTAAATTGGGGCGGAGACTGGTAACGGATTAAATTGGGGCAGAGACTGGTAACGGATTAAATTGGGGCGGAGATAATTAAACCAATGCCAAGATCAAAACGGATAGATCATCTGAAACCATACTCACCCCCGATCCATCCAACCACCCAAAGTTAACCTATCCGTTTCCAAAAGCATCAACCTCAAAAACCCCACCATTAATTCATCCGTTACAATATCCGTTACAACACCCCCTCCGTTTCCAGATCCGTTTCTAATCGCCATGTACAAACCCACAATACCCCATCAAGAACTAACCTATCAAATAATTGGCTGTGCAATGCGAGTCCATAGCCGCACCCAAAGAGGGCTACGAGAAAAACACTATCAAAGGGCATTAACTCTAGAAATGCGACAAGCAGGATTAACAGTAGAAGAAGAATACTGTAAAGAAGTGTATGATGGAGAAAACTGGATAGGAAGACTCTACCTAGACCATTGGGTAAACAACAGTATTGTCGTCGAAGACAAAGCCGTTTCCCGTAAAATAGAAGGTAAAGACATCGCCCAAATAGTAGCTTACTTGTCCATTACAAACGCCGAAGTCGGACTCTTCCTAAACTTCGGGCGATCGCGATTAGAATATCATCGAATATTACCCCCAAAATCGGTACAAGACTGGCGAAAAACCATTCAACCCTATCTATGGCAACCCAGATATTAAAATAACACTAAAATCAAAAACCCCACTGGTAACGGATTAAATTGGGGCGGAGACTGGTAACGGATTAAACTTCTGCTGAGATAATTAAACCAATGCCAAGAGCAAAACGGATAGATCATCTCAACCCACCCAAAGTTAACCCATCCGTTACAACACCCTATCCGTTTCCAAAAGCATCAACCTCAAAAACCCCACCATTAATTCATCCGTTACAATATCCGTTACAACACCCTATCCGTTACAACACCCTATCCGTTTCCAAAAGCATAAACCTCAAAAACCCCACCATTAATTCATCCGTTACAATATCCGTTACAACACCCCCACCATGATATTTCTCGAACTCGTCCTACAAAACTTCGGCCCCTACCAAGGTAGACAAACCATCAATCTTCGCCCCGAAGAAAATGGCAACCTACGCCCTATTATTTTATTTGGGGGGATGAATGGAGGCGGAAAAACAACCCTGATGGATGCTATTCGCCTCGCCCTCTACGGACAACGCGCCCAATGTTCAACAAGAGGAAATCTCAGCTACAACGACTTTTTAACTCAGTGTGTTAATAGCAACGCTTCACCCATTGAAAAAACCCGGGTTGAACTTGTATTTGAACACGTTAAAGATGGGAAAATGGCAGAATGGCGAATTGTGAGAACCTGGACAAAAAACCCCAAAGATGGTAAAGATGAATTAGGGATTGTCATTGGAGAATGGCCGGATAAATCCATTGCAAGTATTTGGGATGAATATATTGAGAATATTTTACCGTTAGGGATTTCTAAGTTATTCCTGTTTGATGGTGAACAAGTTAAAGAATTAGCCGAATTAGAAACACCTCCACAAGCTGTTATTGATGCGATTTATAACCTCCTGGGATTGGAACTGGCAACCCGTTTATCAATAGATTTAAGCATTCTCTCTCAACGCAAACGAAAAGACGTTGCAGATATTCAAGAACGGGCGGATATAGAAGAAATAGAACAACGCCTCGCCCAACAACAAGAGGAAAAAAAAGCGGCTCAACAGAAGTTAGATGAACTCAAACAGCAGTTAGTGTTAGCGGAGAAACATCAACAGAAAGCCTCGGATAAATTTGTTTCAGAAGGGGGAAAAATTGCTCAAGAAAGTTCTCAACTTCAAGCCAAAGTCAAAGACTTAGAAGAAGCCCGTGATAGCCTACGTCAAACCCTGCGAAAACTAGCAGCCGAAACTCTACCTTTAAACTTAATTTATCCTCTGCTTATTCAGGCTGAAATTCAAGCCGACAAAGAAATAAAGCGTCAACAATCTATCGCCGCCCGTGAAGTTTTACAAGAACGAGATAGCCGTTTAATTGATTATATCACTAAAATATCTCTGGATGAACAATCAGTTCATCAAATTCAATCCTTTCTTCAAGAAGAAAATCAAGCCCTAGAACAAGAAATAGAAACAGAAATTCAGCCCTATTTAGAGGTTGATACAGAAGCCGTTAATGACTTAAAAACTGTTCTTAATATTCAATTACCGAGTCAAAATAAACAAGCAAAAGACTGTTTAGAACAACTCAAAACTCTCCAAGATGAAATTGATGCCACTGAAACTAAACTTCAGACGGCTGCTGCACCCGAAGTCTACAAAAAATTAGAAGAAAAACTCAAACTCTCTCAAACAGAACTCCTGAAAGCCCAAGCCGCCTATGAAGAAGGACAACGCAACTCTGATCAAATTCAACGGGCATTTACCCAAACGAAAAAACAGTTAGATACTTACGGGGGTGAGACGTTAAAATCTAAAAGTAGTCAAGATCTGGTTAACCGAATTCAAAAAGTACAAGAAACCCTCACGCAATTTAAAGAAAAATTAACCCTAAAAAAGCTGAATAAACTTGAAGTTGAAGTTGCAGAATGCTTTCGATATTTATTACATAAATCAGATTTAGTTCATCGAGTCACCATCGATACGGAAAACTTTAGCCTCTCTCTCTACAACCTCGAAGGAAAACCCGTCCCCAAACATCGCCTTTCTGCTGGAGAAAAGCAACTTCTGGCGATCGCATTTTTGTGGGGACTCGCCAGAGTATCGGGACGCAACCTCCCCGTCGCCATTGACACTCCCCTCGGGCGCCTCGACTCCTCTCACCGCCACAACCTGATCGAACGTTATTTTCCCTCAGCGAGTCATCAGGTTATTTTGCTGTCAACCGATACCGAAATTGGTGAAGCAGAAGTTCAAACCCTGCGAGAACAAGAAGCGATCGCCCACGAATATCTGCTGAAGTATGACTCCCGCAGCAGCCAAACCGTCATTGAAGCGGGTTACTTCTTTTCTTGAGTCTGGAAGTTGTCTCAGCCAAGCGGTAAAGTATTCACCTTTAATTGATAAAACTTCTTAATAAACTTTCAACAAACAGAAAAAACTTTTAATAAGCTTTTGAAAGTTATTTCTAAAAGTTAGATTTTCTCCATTTTTTGCTAAACTTTTTATATCTCACAACCAATGATATCTCCTGCAAAAATTAGGGTAAAAATCGTTGATAGAGCGATCAAACAAAAAAGATGTAGACGAAAAAACCCTAGCAAGCTTTGAAATTAGCCATAATTTGTGGCAACGTTTTCGGGCTAGGTGTATTGAACATGACATGACAACAGCAGAGGTTTTAAGCCAGTTAATTGCTGACTACTTAGATGAAACAGGCGAATCTTCTCCAGGGAGTTTAGATGAACTCCTCACAGAGAAAGTTAAAAAAACGGTTCAACAGTATTTAGAACAAAATCTAGATCTACAACTCTTGCAAAATCTAGAAAATCGCTTAGAACAACTGATTCAACAATCAATAGAAAATAATCTCAACTCTAATGTTAGTGAAACCTCATCTTCTCCCCCATCAGTCGAACCGCCCCAAGCTTCGCCACCCCAACCAAAAACCAATGTTCCCATCCTAAAAACAGCGAAAGAATTGGGAGATATTTTAGGTGTTTCTGCTCCTTATATTACCACTCTCAATCGCATTGGGGAACTACAACAAAGAGGTTGGGAAGACTCAGGAAAACGACGCGGAAAGACGATTCTATACAAACCTATTGATCAGTAAAGCCACATCAAAACCTAAAACTTAATCAAAATATTGGGTCAATTTAGGGCAGAATATAAATAGATGTCAACTTCACTCACCCTCCTCTTATGATCAACTATGACTGGATTATAGTCGGTGCTGGAATTACAGGAACAAGCCTCAGTTATGAACTGGCAAAAAAAGGCTTGAATGTTCTTCTGATCGAAGAAAATCCAACGTTTGAAAATGCCACTCGCTACAGTTACGGTGGACTGGCTTATTGGTCTGGAAGTACCCCGTTAACTCGTCAACTCTGTGAAGATGGAAAACAACGTCATCAAATATTATCCGAAGAATTAGAAGCCGATACCGAATTTCGAGAAGTTGACCTCGTGTTAACTGTTTCCCCTGAACAAAACCCCGAAAAAATAGCCGAAAATTATGCTAGATTTATCACGCCTCCTCGTTTATTAACCCCAGAAGACGCTTGTCAAATTGAACCGCTTCTCAACCCCAATGGTATCGCCGCAGCCTTTACTGTCCGTCATGGTCATATCTCCCCCGAAAAAACAAATTTCGCTTATTTAGACGCTTTTAAACGACTGGGGGGAACGTTAGAAATTGCCAAAGTTACAGAATTCGTAAAACAAGAAAATCGTATTACTGGCGTTAAAACTAAAAATGACACTTATTTAGCTGAAAATACTGTGATTTGTGCAGGGGGTTTAAGTCGCAGTTTATTAGCCTCTGCGGGAATTTCCATTCGCTTACATTTTACCCATACAGAAGTCTTAGAAACACCACCTGTTGAGATTAACCTCAGAACCGTTGTTATGTCTGCGGGAATGGAACGGTTTCAACTCGAAGCCGACGCCGCCAAGCCCGAATTTGAACGCCTCTGGGATGAACCCGGACATGAATTTGTGCCTTTAATTATTGATGGGAGTGCGGTACAATTTTTAAATAATAAAATGCGAATCGGTCAACCGTCTCGGGTTTTAAGTGATCCGAATGCTAAAATTAATCCAGCAGAAAGTGAAGCCCAAATTCGCAACGCTATAGGTAAAATATTACCCCCATTGCAAGATTTACCCGCTCATTGGTATCATTGTTTAGTGGCGTTTACAGCCGATAGTTTGCCTTTGGTTGGAGCAATACCCGGTTTAACTGGAATTCATATTTTTTCAGGCTTTAGTAACCCGTTAGTTTTTGTTCCGCCCCTCGCCCAACGATACGCTAATCATCTCACCGAACAACCCGATGAACTCATTGAACAGTTATCGCCCCTGCGTTCAACCCTGTAAGGTCTAGTGTAGCCCCAACTCCAAAAAAAATTTTTGCCGATATCCGTAAAAAGTCACAATCTCAACTGATAGAGAAATAGGAACCAATGACTTTTTGATTTAAAGGAAAGATTGGCATGGTACTACAACCCGATCCCTCTGGAGAAGCTCGTTTACTGGGTGATTCTACTTCTGAATTTGTTTTTGTGACCGCTCAACAAGCAGCAGATTTTCCATTAGGAGTCTTGCTTTTAGAAGGAGATGATACCGCTTATGGTGCAGCTTTTGCTGATGATCTAATTATCGGAAATCAAGGAGAAGATGTAATCTATGGTTCAGGCGGCCAAGATTCTCTGTTTGGGGGTCAAGATAGAGATTTAATGAGTGGAGATATCGGTAATGACTCTATATTTGGGAATAGAGACAATGATGCTTTAATAGGGGGCGAAGGTGATGATTTAATGTTTGGAGGTCAGGGAAATGACTTCATAAGCGGTTCGCTGGGGAATGATACTTTATCCGGAGATCAAGGCAGAGACTTTATATCAGGTCGAGACTTTTTTACGGATTTTGGTAATAAGCTTTATATTTTGGAAGTAGAGTCAAATGCACAGGATATTAATGATGCAGATTTGATTACTAACTTTTTAACAGGTACCGATCAATTGGGATTAACCGGAGGATTAACCGAAGAAGACCTAACCTTAGAACCCGCACAAAATATATCTCTGTCTATCAATCTAGAACTCTCAACCGCAATTACAGAATTATTCGACAGTTTTGGTCTTCTTCCTCTGTTTAGTGGAGAGCCTTTGCTAACTTCAGGAACGATAATCCGGGCAGAATCTACCGGAAATATTATCGCTTTTGTAGAAGCGGTTACTCCAGAAGATCTAGAAGGGAATTTTGTCAGCGTTGACGGATTTTAAGCGAAACTTGAACCCCCAAAGTCGGGCGGGACATCCTGCCAACGTCCCTGACCAACGGCCTGAATTGCTTCTTTCAAGTCAACATCTCCGGTGTATAAAGCGCGACCGACAATCGCCCCCGTTACCCCCAACGGTTCTAAGGATAACAAACTCAATAAATCAGTCACCGAACTAATTCCCCCAGAGGCGATAACAGGAATAGCGACAACGTTTGCAACTTCCCGCAGCGCCGCTTTATTTGGGCCTTGTAAAGTACCATCCCGATGAATATCAGTATAAATAATAGCACTGGCGCCTAACTGTGCCATTTGATGGGCGAGTTCAGTGGCTAATACTTCTGAAGTTTCTAGCCAACCTCTGGTGGCAACTTTACCATCACGGGCGTCAATTCCCACGACAATTTTTTCAGGGAATTCTTGACACAACTCCGCCACTAATTGGGGGTTTTCCACTGCAACCGTCCCTAAAATTGCCCGTTTTACGCCCAAATTTAACAACGTTGCAACGGTTTCTCGACTGCGTAACCCGCCGCCCACTTGTACGGGAATATTAACCGCATTGACAATGGCTTCTATGATATGATGATTCGTGGGTTGACCTGTTTTGGCTCCATCGAGATCAACCAAGTGTAACCAAGTTGCGCCTTGATCTGCCCATTGTTGAGCCACTGCAACCGGATCATCGTTGAAAGTTTGGGCTTGATCGTAGTCGCCTTGATAGAGTCTCACACAACGCCCTTCGAGTAAATCAATTGCAGGGATGACATCCATTTGTTATTCGAGTAACAGTTAACGCTATTTTAGATGGTTCTGGCGATCGCCAGATCGACTTGTTGCCAGAGAACTTCCAAAGTTGAGGAGTTATCCAACACCACATCTGCCATTTTACACTTTTGCTCAAGAGGCATCTGGCTGTCAATTCTTGCTTGGGCTTGTTCGGGAGTGAGAGAACCGTTACTGCGTTGTATCAAACGTGACTGCTGTTGTTGAGGAGAACAAGAAACCACCCAAATTTCTGTCACTAAATCAGTCATTTCCGCTTCAAACAACAGAGGAATTGCCAGAACTGCGGTAGCATTTTTATCCGCTTGATGCTGAAACTGTTGAATATTTTCGCAAAAGCGATCGCGGACAACCGGATGAATTTGCTGCTCGACCCAGTGACGTTCTGTTAAGCTACTAAAAATAATACTACCAAGTTGCGGACGATTTAAGCTACCATCAGAGAGTAAAATCTCAGTACCATACCGACCAACAAGGGCTAGCAACACAGGGGAGTTCGGTTGCACGGCTTCGCGAGAATAGACATCTGCATCCCAAATGGGGAATGAGTAGGTCTGGGCTAAGTAGTTAGAAACCGTCGTTTTTCCTGTACTAATTCCCCCAGTTAAGCCAATCAAACGCATGATGGTGGTTTCAATCGGTTAATTTGCATCAATGGCTATTATCTACTATACCTAACGACAGCATCAAGGTAGGGTTGATCAAATTTTACCAATTTTTTCTGAAAATCAGGTTAACAGTTTGATGAACCTTACGAGAACTCCTGATTTTAAGTATTATTGCAGATTGAACCGATAAAGAATGTAAAAATTTAACCCATTTACAGATGAAGTTTAGCAAGATTTGTGATATTAAATCAGGAGTATCGTTGTAACTTTTACTGTTAAACTGGTTGATACGGGAATTTCCCAGGAGGATTTTAGATGAACCGCAGCTTAGACTTTAAGCTAGTCCTATTCTCCCTACCGTTAACGCTCCTTTTCGTTTTGGACACTTCTGAATTTCCCGATATCGGGCGATGTAAAATCCTCTCTTCCTTCAAATCAACAAAAGTTGTTGCTCAACCGATTATTCCTGAACCCAACAGCACAAATACGGTAACAAATCAACAGGGAAATCAGACTAACATTGAAGGGGGAAAGGTGTCGGGAAATGGGGCAAATTTATTTCATAGTTTCACGGAGTTTAATGTAGAGTCGGGACAAGTTGCAAACTTTTTATCAAACAATTCTATTCAGAATATTTTAACTCGAGTTGTCGGGGGAAATGCTTCCGTTATTAATGGGTTAATTCAAGTGACGGGCGGAAATGCTAATTTATTTTTAATGAACCCGGCTGGGGTAATATTTGGATCAGGTGCAAGTTTAAATATTCCCGGTTCTTTTACCGTCACAACTGCGACTGGAATTGGACTCGGTTCTCATTGGTTTAACGCCATTGGAAGTAATGACTATACCAACTTAGTGGACAGTCCCAACGCTTTTCGCTTCTCAACAACCTCATCAGGAAGTATTATTAATGCAGGTCAGCTTGCAGTAGCAGCCGGAGAAAATATCAGCTTATTAGGAAATAATGTTATTAATACAGGAGAATTGAGCGCCCCTGGTGGCAAAATTACCATCGCCGCCATTCCCGGTGAACAAATTCTCCGCATCAGCCAAAGCGGACATTTACTCAATTTAGAAGTAACAAGCGTAAACGGGGGGAGTCATTCCCCGGAAATTGCGGCTTTATCCTTACCACAACTGTTAACCGGAGGCGATCGCCACCACGCAACCGGAGTGACGGTACTGGCCGATGGTCGGGTACAATTAACAAATTCAGGAACAGAAATTCCTAATTCTAGCGGTGTCGCCGTCGTTTCAGGAAATACCACCGCAGAAGCCGGAAACGTTAATATCATCGGGGAAACCGTCGGGTTAGTCGATGCAAAAGTAGACGTTTCAGGGGTGAATGGTGGAGGTACCGTCAGAATAGGCGGAGATCAGCGAGGAAGTGGTTTAATTCCCAATGCCAATCATACGTTTATTAATCGTAATTCCTCTATTTTAGCCAATGCCGAAGTCACCGGAAATGCTGGACAGATTATTATTTGGTCAGACTTAGAGACTCGGTTTTTTGGGAATATTAGCGCCCAGAGTGTTACCGGAAATGGGGGATTTGCGGAAATCTCCAGTTATGGGAATTTAACCGTAGAAGGAAACGTCGATTTGCGAGGGGTAAATGGAAGTGTTGGAACGTTGCTTTTAGATCCCCTTAATATTACCATTATTGATGGAAATGAAGCAATAGAAAATGAAAATTCTCTGCGAGATAATCAAATTTTAGCCGAGAATAATCCTTCAGAGTTTACCATTTCAGAAACCACGTTAGAACGAATTGGGGAAACTGCCGATATTGTTTTAGAAGCGCGAGATAATATTACGATTAATGACCTTGCAGACAATCAACTGAATTTTCAAGCTTCAACCGGATCAGTCACGTTTACCGCCGATGCAGATGGGGATGGAACCGGATCATTTGTTATGAGTTCTGATGATACCATTCAAACGGCTGGCGGGTCTATTACCATTACGGGAGTGGATATTGAAATTGGCGAGATTTCAACCAATGGCGGTAATATTTTTCTAAGTTCGGATTTTAATGGAAAGATTGAAACAGGTCAACTTTCTGCCGCTAATACTTTGGGGGAGGGTGGAAATATTACAATCACAACAAATCAAGGAGAAATTTCGACCGCCGATTTACAAACCAATGGTTTAAATAGTAGTGGGAATATTAATCTTGAGAGTGGAAATAGCATTAAAACAGGTGAAGTTTCGACTCAAACCTTGAATTCTACTTCGGGTAAAGCGGGTGATGTGACTGTGAATGCCGTTGAAAATATTGAGATTGATTTAATCAATACTTCGGGTTCGCAGCAAGCGGGAAATATTACGATTAATAGTCAAGAAGGAAATATTAATTTCTCATCCGATTCTTATAGTTTAGATGCGACTTCTGCTGAGGGAACGGGCGGAAATATTGAGATTCAGACCTCTCAAAGCTTGAGTTTAAATTCAGTTAATGCCAAGGGAAGAAGTGCCGGAGGAAATATTAATTTAGAAGCCGAAGTCGAACTTTCTGCGGAAACCATTCGGACAGGTTCATTTGATAATAACAGCCAACAAGGGTCAGGGGAAAACTCAGCCAGTTTAAACGGGAATATTACCCTCACCAGTGATGAGATTAACCTCACCAATCTAGTAGAAGGAACGGGAATTTTAATTCTACAACCCGCAACAGATGCCCAGGATATTATGATTGCAAATCGCAGTAATAATTCTGGCTTAACCTTGAATTTGACAAGCGATGAAATGTCAACTCTCCAAGATGGTTTTTCTCAAATTATTATCGGCAGACCTGATAGTAAAGGAACGATTTCAATTGTTGGAAATGTGACGGTTCAAGACCCAATTTTGATTCAATCTCCTTTTGGTCGAATTAATATGGGAACAACTTCATCCGGTAGTCCTTATACGCTGACGGGGGTAGATAATGCTAGTTTGACCTTAAATGCGTTGAATGATATTAGCTTGGGAAATTTGATGACAAATGGTCAAGATATTACAATCACCAGTCAGTCAGGACGAATTATTTCCCGACAAATTCAAAATACAGGAAACCAAGCAGCAACAATACAATTAACAGCCAATGAGATTGATTTCGTTGGTGGAAATAACTCCATTATTGGGAATGGGTTTTTAGTCTTACAACCCTACAATAACCGACAAGCAATTACGTTAGGAAATGAGGGAAATACAGAGGCTTTAGAATTGAGTGGGACAGACTTAAATGCACTCGCCAATGGGTTTGAATTGATTACAATTGGTCGGGAAAATAGCAGCAGTCCTCTGACAATAGCGGGAGATATTACCTTTCGTGATCCCGTGATTTTGCAAGCACCTAATTTTCCCGGTTTTGTCGTTGCACAAGGAAGTATTACAGGGGTTGATAATGCAAGTATTCAAATCAAAGCCGATGGAAACCTATTTCTCAGCAATATTAATACCACAGGTCAAACGTTGCAATTAACCAGTACAAGCGGTCAAATTACCACCGGAAATTTACAATCTGAGGCTGAGATTAATCTGCAAGCCGCAGAAGCCATTGAAACCGGAAATATCCGCATTTCCTCAAATTCTGTGTCCAATTCAGCCCTAGAAAATCCACAAGTAAATCTCGTCAGTCAACAGAGTAATATCATTGTTAGAGGGAATATTAGCACCAATCAAAATAGCAATCAGACAGGTGTAAATATTCGGGCAAATGGTAGCATACAAACCAGTAATATAACTTCAAATCAAGACATTAACTTAACCAGTCAACAGGGTGAAATTGTTACGGGAAATCTAACATCAGCCACAACAGAAGATGCAGGAAATATTACCCTTCAGTCCGGCGATCGCATTAAAACAGGAACCTTAGAAGCCCGTTCTTCTCAGGGAAATGGGGGAAATATTCGCTTAGTTTCTCCTAATGATATTGAAGTCATTTCGATTAACACAGAAGCCGCTAAAACCGGAGGAAATATTGAAATTAATACCCAGCGTTTCTTTCGGGCAACCGGAACATTTACAGCCGCAAATCAAATAGAAGCGAGTTTATCTGCCATTGGTTTTGATGAAGCAGGAAACATCATTTTACCGCAATCTACAAGCAACATCTTTGAGATTGGCGATCCGAGTTTAAACGGTACAGTTGGGGCAATTACCAATGGAGAAATAACAGCCTTACCTACTGCAAATAACTCTGTAAATCCTCCTCAAAAACCCGAATCTAATCAAGATGATATTCCGACAGAAAATCCAAATCAATCCTCAGAAAATCAAGAACCCGTTATTCAAGATAATGTACTACAACCCACAACCGAAAATCCCTCTACCCCTTCCGGTGAGGTTCCAAGCAGTGAAGATTTAGATTCATCAACAAATGTGATTACAGAAGAGGGAAATTTAGGTAATAACGAAGAATTATCTCAAAATATTGAAAATATTCCGATTCAACTCCAAGGAACAACGATTTCAGCCGATCAAATGGCGACATCTTCCTTGACGTCATCCGTCTTACAAATTGATTTATTTCGCGGTCAGGAATTTATTAAATATTTTGGTGAAAACCTCAATAAAAATCCAGTTAGTGATCAAAGTATTCGTCAGACTCTCAGCGATATTACTAAACTAACAGGACATAAACCTGCTATTGTTTATGTTTCCATACAAGCCAATCAATTAGAAATGCGATTAGTTTTACCCGATGGTCAACCTTTATTTAAAAGTACCCACATCAAACGAGAAGAACTGTTAAAAGTGGTTCGAGAGTTTAGCAATCAAATTAGAACCCCAAAGAGTTTAAGTGATACTGAATATAAAATTACCGGAAAAAAACTCTATGATTGGTTGATTTTACCCTTAAAAACTGAGTTAGAAAAACATCAAGTTAAAACGTTAATTTTTTCGATGGATGCGGGGTTAAGAACCTTACCCATTGCTGCATTATACGACGGCGAAAAGTTTCTCTTAGAAAATTATAGTTTAGCTTTAATTCCCAGTTTGAGTTTAACCGATACCAGCTATGTTAACCTGAAAAACTCAAAAGTTCTGGCGATGGGAGCGTCCAAATTTACCGACCCCACTCAAGCCCCCCTGCCTGCTGTTCCCGTTGAATTGAGTTTAATTGTACAGGAAAATCAATGGCCGGGTCAATCTTTTCTCAATGAAGAATTTACCATTGATAATCTCACCAGCCAACGCAAACAAAAACAATTTGATATTATTCATTTAGCCACGCATGGGGAGTTTTTAGCAGGGGGTGCAAACCGTTCTTATATTCAATTTTGGGATCAAAAATTATGGTTAGATGAACTGCGTCAGTTACGCTTAGATCAACCAACCGTCGAACTATTAGTCTTGAGTTCTTGTACCACCGCAGTCGGCGATGAAGATGCCGAATTAGGCTTTGCAGGACTCGCCATTCAAGCGGGTGTTAAATCAGCCCTCGCGAGTTTGTGGTACGTCAGTGATGTGGGAACCTTGGGACTGATGAGTACATTTTATGATGCGTTGTTACAGAGTCCCATTAAAGCAGAAGCCCTCAGACAAGCTCAACTGGCAATGTTAGAAGGGAAAGTTCGTTTAGAAGATGGAAAATTAGTCTATCAGAAAAAGACCATTACCGCAGATGTGGAGTTACCCCCAGAAATTGCCGTTCAAGGTGATGTTAGCCTAAATCATCCGTTTTACTGGGCAGGTTTTACTCTCATCGGTAGCCCTTGGTAATCTTAGCAAAATCCAAAAATCTTCGTGTCGAGCGTGTCGAGCGTGGTGAGTTTCTTCACACAAAAAAACGGGCTAACCCGTATGGTTAACCCGCAAGCTTGGGAACGCTCAGAGCGACTATTTTTGAACGATCAATTTAACGTTTGCATTTTGCAGACCACGCTGCTTAACTTCAGACAGAGTTTTGTTAACAGCGTATTTTTGGTTGATTGCATTGATCAATTCAGTTTGGTTGTGCTTTTTAGCAACGCCCCACAGGTCAGCGATCAGGTCAAAAGTACCATCGCTATTGCGAGACCAACCTAAATCATATTCGCCTTCGAGAACTGCAACTAAGTCAGCGCGTACACGTTGGCCGTTGTAGCCACGAACATCTGCGTTGCTTTTAACAGAGATCCCTAAATCGCGTAAAGAAGTCTTCAGGATTTCGGCATCAGAGATTTTGGTACGCAGAGTGCTGAAATGAGACATTGTGATATCCTCCTAGTGGAACTGAAAACGAAACAACAACGGTTTTGGCTTTTAACGGATGCCCTCTTGAACTTGTAGCGTAGACGCTGATGACAAGAGCGGCGTTCTTTCTAGAAACTGCTAGCCTTTAATGTGCTAGCCTTTCCTCCTGTTTGGACCAGGAGAAAGCTTTTAAAATTCCATACGCTGATATTCAGCGACGGAAGATGCAGCTGGCCGCGCCCTCTGACGAGCCCAATCGCGCAGGGCAGTCACTTGTTCGTTCATCGTTTTCGACAGAGGTAGTGTCGCTTTAATGGCGGCGATGATATCAAGCTGCGTAAACTCTCGATCTTGAGCAAAAGCTTCGTACATTGCAGCGACGAGCGCTTGCTCAATTTCTGCCCCAGAGAACCCTTCAGAAACTGTAGACAACTGATCTAAGTCGAAGCGGTCAATTTCTGAACGTCGTTTGGACAGGTGAATTTTGAAAATATCTTGCCGTTCCTCTTTGGTGGGAAGGTCAACGAAGAAAATCTCATCAAATCGTCCTTTCCGCAAGAACTCTCCCGGTAGCCGTTCAACACGGTTGGCTGTCGCCATCACAAACACAGGTGAGGATTTTTCTTGCATCCAGGTGAGGAATGAACCAAAAATCCGGCTAGATGTTCCGCCATCCGAATCGGCTGAACCTGAACCGCCTGCGAAGGACTTGTCTAACTCATCGATAAACAGAATCGCGGGTGAAATGGATTCTGCTGTTTTCAATGCGTTTCGCAAGTTCGCCTCAGAGCGACCCACCATTGAGCCATCATAGACTCGGCCCATGTCCAATCTCAGCAGGGGTAAACCCCATAACCGAGAGGTGGTTTTCGCAATTAGAGACTTTCCACAACCGGGTATCCCTAATATCAGCATTCCTTTGGGCTGTGGTAAACCGTACTCTCTGGCTCGTTCGGTAAACGCATTAGAGCGTTGTTTTAACCAGCGTTTGAGTTCTTCTAAGCCTCCAACCGCATCAATCGTTTCATCCACATCGATATACTCTAATATTCCGTTGCGCCGAATTAGCTGCTTTTTCTCGGATAAGACAATATCGACTTCTGTTTCTGTTAAACGACTAGCGGTGACGTAAGCTTTACGGTAAACTTTCTCCGCCTCATCTCGGGTTAACCCGAGCGTTGCTTTTAACAACTTCTCCCGTGTTTCTGTACTGATTTTCCGGGAACGGGTTTGCTCTAACTGAGCCGATAACACCTGGTTAAGCTCCTTCATATCGGGTAGAGCGAAGTCTAAAACAACAACTTCTTTCTCTAGCTCGATGGGGATTTCTTGTACCGGAGACATCAAAATGATAGTCTTGTTGGTGTCTTTAAAACTGGCGATCGCATCCCGCAAACACCGGGTCACTTCTGGAGAATCCTTGAAGGGATGCAAATCTTTGAAAATGTAAATACTGCCGCTAACATTGGGTTCTCGATGCCGAATTACCCATTCAACTGCCGCCTGGGGAGAAACCGTATTTGACTGAACAGTTGTGCGCGGTTGATCGTATTTGACTAAGCCACGGGTAACTGTCCATATATAAACTTCTCGCTGACGCTTGGCTTGTGCGATTTTGGCGATTGTCTGCTCAGACCGCTCCTCCTCGGATGTGACGAGGTAGATCAGAGGATATCGAGCTTCAATTAAGATTCCTAATTCTTCTTGCATAGTCCTCGATCCATTAGAGACGGTACAACATTTGGTGTGAAGGATTAATTTTAACTCTTTCACTCAAATCTGAACACGACAGGAGCGCCCAAACTGCGATCGAGAGTTTATTGAACTAACAGGGAACCAGCTTTTCTTCTCCTTGTTGAGCTGGGGGAGTATCAACCTGTTGCACCTGTTGAAGATCCAGTTGATCTTCGGTTAGTATGCTGGGTTGGTTTCTCAGTGAAACTAACTCACCATCCCTGATAACAACAGAATTGGCACATTCGGGACAAGAATATACCCGATGAGTTTGCCCATGCGATGCTTCCAATTCATCCACTACCTCTGGATTATTGAGATAGAAAATAATTGCTTTTTCAGCTAGAGAAGACATCGGTTCAGATTCAACTGCCGCTTTAATTTTGAGTTTGCGATGCAGTTGGGGCGGAATATATAACGTTACCTTTTGCTTGCTTTGCATAGGACAGTGAACTTGTGTACCCGGGTATGTATTTAAAGATAAAGGTATTTCTCAAAGATGTCAAGACGTTATGCTGCTATAGCGCTGTTTTTTTAACATTTCGTTACATTATGCTTCAACTAAATCCCCTCAAACCCTTATTAGACTAGCATTTGAGCTATTTATTCTTGAGCGGGTCATAGGTTAAGCTGAAGGAAGAAGCTTTGGTAAGCTCATGATGGATAAAACAACTCCCCGCAAATCCCGAAAAACCGCAGTTATTACCCTCGTTTTGATCGCATCAGTCGGTCTGAAAGCCTGCGAATCTTCTAATAAAAGACGAGAAGTGTACCGCAACCTGCCAGACTGTCAGCAAGAATGGGGTAAACCCGAACTCTGTGAACCCATTACCGATAACTCCTATCCCGTCGGTTATTATTACGGCCCCTACTACCGATATCGTAACGGCAACTACTATTATTACCGCACCTACAACAGTCCTCCTCGCGTGATTCCTGTTAACGCTGGAGTTAGAACCAGCCCTCCACCTCGTTCCGGTTTATTCGGTCGTTCAAGTTCCCCGAACCGCTCCCGTTCATCCGTTGGGAATACTAGACGAGGAGGGTTTGGTTCAGGAGGACGAGTGGGTACTGGGAGCCGAGGCGGTTAACACCTGTTTAAGTCTTAAAAATTTACCAATAAAAGGTTTTGTATGAAACGCATCCCCCTCAAACCCCGTCCTCACTGGGAGCAAAAATGCGATGAGGTTGGATTTCACTATTACAATCTCGATGGACTCTACTGGAATGAAAGCGTCTGTTATCAGTTTACGTCTAAACAAATAGACTCACTCGAAGCCGCAACCCAAGAACTCCATCAGCTTTGTCTAGAAGCCGTTGACTGCATTATTACCGAAAACCGTTATACTCAACTTTCCATTCCGCCCGAATTTTTTCAACTCTGTCGCCAGTCCTGGGAACGGGGCGACCCCAGCCTGTATGGTCGCTTTGATTTTGTCTATGATGGCATCCATCCCCCCAAACTTCTCGAATACAACGCCGATACTCCCACCGCCTTACTTGAAGCTAGCATCGTTCAGTGGACGTGGTTAGAAGAAAATTTCCCCGACGCTGATCAGTTCAACTCCATTCACGAAAAACTACTCGAACAATTCCAACAAATCTATTTTAATTTATCTCCAACCCAAAGATATCTACACTTTACCTGTGAACGTGATACCGCAGAAGACCTCGGAACCGTTGAATACCTGAGAGATGTCGCCATTCAAGCTGGCTTTGAAACCAAACATCTTTATATTGACGAAATGGGTTGGAACTCTAATGATCAGTGCTTTTGTGACTTAGAAGATTATCCCATTCAAGCACTCTTTAAACTCTATCCCTGGGAATGGATGATTGAGGATGAATTCGGAAAACATCTTTTAAGTGAACCGATGCTGCTGTTAGAACCCGCCTGGAAAATGATTCTCAGCAATAAAGCAATTCTGCCTATTTTGTGGGAACTTTTCCCGGATCATCCTAACCTCTTACCTGCCTATTTTGACTCCAGTCAACTTTCTCATCCCTACCTGAGTAAACCTATATTCTCCCGTGAAGGTGCTAACATTAATATTTATTATGGCGATCGCTCCTATCAAACGGATGGCATCTATCAAGACGAACCCCTGATCTATCAATCCTACTGCCCATTGCCTCAATTTGACCGTTATTATCCTGTTATTGGATCATGGATTGTAGGTGATCAACCTGCTGGGATTGGGATTCGAGAAGATCAAACTCCGATTACGCAAAATACCAGTCAGTTTATCCCCCACTACTTTATCTAAATTTAAAAATATCCTCAAATCTTTAGGCTTTTTTGAGCGTTAAATCAAGTTAAAAACTCGCCGAGGGTCTTCATAAAACTTAACTAAAATTTTGGCGATAAAATATTTTATTAACCGTAATTTTATGAAAGTTATAATCATTATGCTTTAAACAAATACCAAGAAAATTTGATATATTTAGAATAAACACATCAATTAAAAACTTATTGGAATGACAATCGATGGAAATCATAACAACAATTTTCACGGACTCTAACAACAACTTGATCATGCTTTCGTTAATGATCGTTGTAGTCGCTAGTTTTTTAAACCAAAAATTCAATAAGCATCAAGTACAAGAAAAAGCTTTAGCAGAAAGTGAACGCCGCTTTCAGATGCTGATTCAAGAAATGCAAGTCGGCGTATTACTCCTCAATAATCGTGCAGAAATCCTGATTAGTAATCAATCCGCACAAAGCTTATTAAAGCTGCCAGCAGAAGCTAAAAATCCTCAAAAATTTGGTGAAAATTGGCATCTTATACAAGAAGATCTCAGTGATTTAAAAAAAGAAAAACTTCCCGTACAATCCGCGATTAATCAACGTCAACCGATCCGAAACGTGATCATTGGAATTTGTGAATCAGAACCGACTCATCAATGTAAATGGCTATTAGTTAACGCCACTCCACAACTTGCAGAAAATGGCAGCGTTGAACGAGTTATTTGTACCGTTAGTGATATCACCCAACAAAAGCAAACCGAAGCCGCTTTAAGAGCCTCAGAAGAACGATTTTCCCTCGCAATAGAAGGGGCAAATGATGGTATTTGGGACTGGGATATTGAAACCGGAAAAGCTTGTTTTTCCCCCCGTTGGAAAATGATGTTAGGTTATTTGTACGAAGAACTCCCTAACCATATGGAATCCTTTAAAAAAATCCTTCATCCCGACGACTCAGAGCGAGTTTTTGGCATTTTAGAACGTTATCTCAATCGAGAAATTCCTTACTATGAAGTCGAGTTTCGAGCAATTAGTAAGCTTGGAAGCATTCGTTGGATTCTCACTCGAGGTGTCGCTTTATGGGATAATAACAATAAACCCTATCGCATGGTGGGTTCTAATACTGATATTACCGAGCGCAAACAAGCCGAACAAGCCTTACAAGAAAGCGCGAAACGAGAAAGATCAATTGTTCAAGTCATGCAAAGAATGCGCGAAACCCTCGAACTTAAAACCATATTTAATGCAACGACTGAAGAACTTCGACAAGCCTTATGTTGTTCACGGGTTTTGGTTTATCGTTTCAATGCAGATTGGAGTGGAGAAGTCATTGCTGAGTCTGTCATGTCAGGGTGGACAAAATTAATACCCGCTACAGAAGATCAATCCTATTTGACTCAAGTGACAGTAAATCAAAGAAATTGTGTGGCGAAACTACTGGATAGTGGCGAAGCTTTGATAGAAGATACTTACCTACAAGAAAATCAAGGCGGATTTTATCGCCAGGGAAAAAGTTACTATCGCTCTGTACGAGATATTTATACAGCCGGATTTGATGAATGTTATCTCAATTTATTAGAGCAATTGCAAGCTCGTTCCTATACCATTGCACCCATTTTCTGCGGAACAAATTTGTGGGGATTACTCTGCGCCTATCAAAATGGAACGCCGAGAGAATGGACAAAAGCAGAAATTAAAATTGTTACCCAAATTGGCAGTCAGTTAGGGGTAGCTGTTCAACAAGCCGAATTATTTGCTAAAACACAGCAGCAAGCCATAGAACTTCAGCAAGCTAAAGAAGCAGCAGATGCAGCTAACAGCGCCAAGAGCGAATTTCTCGCCTCAATGAGTCACGAACTGCGAACACCTCTGAATGCGATTTTAGGCTTTGCTCAACTCATGAATAACGACTCGAGTATAAAAGTTGAACATCACCAACATCTTGATATTATTAGTCGAGCAGGTGAACATTTACTGCAACTAATTAATGATATTTTAGAAATGTCCAAAATAGAAGCAGGTCGAGTGACATTAACAGAAGATGATTTTGATCTCATCTGTCTGCTTGAAAATTTAGAAGAAATGCTGCGCCTGAAAGCAAAATCAAAAGGACTAACCCTCAGTTTTGAACTAGATAATACATTACCTCAATGGGTGATAGGAGATGAAAAGAAATTGCGTCAGGTGTTGATTAATCTCTTAGGCAATGCTACTAAATTTACAGAATCAGGTGATGTCAAATTACGAGCCTTTAGAGTTGAGGAAGCAAAAGATAGACAAACAGAAAATAGTCTCACAATTGGCTTTGAAGTTTCCGATACAGGCCCAGGTATTGCTGAAAATGAACTGCATCGTTTATTTAAAGCCTTTTCTCAAACTGAAACGGGTTTAAAGTCTTCTGAAGGGACTGGTTTGGGATTATCTATTAGCCAGAAATTTGTGCAACTTATGGGAGGGGAAATAGTAGTACAATCTCAAATCGGTGTGGGGAGTACCTTTGCTTTTGAGATTCCAATCACTTGTACAAAACCGCCAGAAAATTACAGAAATCCTACTTCTCAGAAGATTATAAGTTTAGCATCCGAACAACCTAAAATTCGTATTTTAATCGCCGAAGATAAACCCAATAATCGTTTGCTACTCGTCAAGTTGCTGTCAGAAATTGGCTTTGAAATTAGAGAAGCGAGTAATGGTCAAGAAGCTGTTGAAATGTGGTCAAGTTGGCAACCAGATTTGATTTTAATGGATATCCGAATGCCTGTAATGAATGGTTTTGAAGCGACTCAACAGATTAAGGCTTTATCTGTGGAGAAGAAAACGATTATTATTGCACTGACAGCCAGTGCATTTGAAGAAGACAGAGAAGCTGTTTTTCAGGCTGGATGTGATGATTTCGTGGGAAAACCATTCAAACTCGAAGAACTATTAGAGGTGATTGGAAAACATTTAAACATTCAGTATATTTATTCTCAAGATCAATTGAAAAACCTCAACTTCTACAATCCTTATTCAGATTCAGAACAGATGCAGTTTATCTCAAGTATTGAGGCATTAGAAACAATGCCGAACGAGTGGATTGAAGAACTTTATAAAGCCGCTCAAGCTTGTAGTGATTTATTAATTTTGGAACTGATTGATCACATTCCCTCAGAAAATAAAATATTGGTAGATACCTTAAAAGAGTTAGTGAATAACTTTCGTTATGATTATATTATGGAACTCGCTAAACCTCAAATGGTAGTGCAATCATCCTAATGAAGTACATCCCAAAAACCCGGTAACTCATGGGAAACCGGGTTTTTAAATAAGTCCTCAGATGAAATTATTTCATCGCCTCAAAAATCATATTTAATAGACGTTTTTGAACACCGGGAGTTTTTAAGACTTCTTTATTGGCGCTGAAAGGTTGCAAACCAAACAAAAACACATCATATTTAGTCCCAATTTTATACCCGCTAGCCTTGAAGGTAGTTTCGTATTCTGGGGGAACCATAATATTTTCAATCCAGTATTCACCGTGAATGGTTTGATTGTCAAAAAAAGCGATTCCCATGCTTCCTTTTTTGTCGCGAAAAAACTTGATCTGTCGAATTTTACGTTCTTTTGCACCTGCCAAATCAGAAATTAAATCAGCCGCTCCAAAAAGTTGATTGAGATTAAACATTAAACTCGCTCCTGTTTGTGAAAATTACGCTAAATTGGTCGAGAATAAAAATTCCTCTCCGAGTCTGAAAGGAACACAACAGAGGTTACAACAATGGTCGAATAAAGTTATTAGAAAGACAGGAAATCTGAACGAACCCAGCCTTCAGCGCCGGATTGATAAAATCGAATATAATACCAAATATATCCATCTCCTCCGTCAGAAGCATTCAATACTTCTACCCAGTCTCCGGCTACACCATAATGAGGAGTATTAGCTTGAGTCGTTGGTGCAGTCCGAACATTAATTTGAGCGCTAGGATCACTAGCAGTTAAACGAGCAGAAGTAGCCAATCCAGGTAATGCAGTAGCAGCACACAAGGTAACAGCAGCAGTGATTGTCAATAAAACTTGCTTCAATTTCATTGGTTTCTCCTAAAGTTTAATTAATGAATTTTACTCAAGCTTTTGGCTTCCTTGGTTCCATTATTGCCTCTGACAAACAGGAATGCCATCAGTAGATTTTCGGAAAAATTAAAAATTTTTTGTGATGATAAAGTTCAGTATTTTCACGGAGGTCAGATGAGGTTAAACAATGCTAAACCTCAAAAATGGGTAGGGTGGGTCAAAGAATTTCTGATGATTAAGTCAAGAGCAGTGGGATTTGACCCTCTAAACCTCAAAAATGGGTAGGCTGGGTCAAAAATTAATTTCTGATGATTAAGTCAAGAGCAGTGGGATTTGACTCTCTAAACCTCAAAAATGGGTAGGGTGGGTCAAACAATTAATTTCTGATGATTAAGTCAAGAGCAGTGGGATTTGACCCACCCTACTACAATTGTCTCTGTTTAAGCTATTCTGTAGTCAATGATCTATCTCTACTGCGGTTAGTTGATAGAATAAGCAAAATTTAGAGATTGAGTTTAAAGCTTCCATGCAAAATATTGTTTTAGATGTCAAAAATCTGCGAGTTCAGTTTCAAAGTGACGAAAAAGTTGTTCAAGCAGTCAACGATATTTCATTTCAAGTCAAACGCGGACAAACACTCGGTATTGTCGGTGAATCCGGTTCGGGAAAATCCGTCACCTCTCTCGCCATCATGGGGTTGCTTTCTCCCGATACCTCTCAAGTCAGTGGAGAAATTTTGTTTCGCTTCAGCAACAATCTCAACGAATCTCAGCCGAATTCCGAAGCAATCAATTTATTGAAATTGTCACCGCAAGAAAAGCAGAAATTTCGAGGCGGACAAATTGCGATGATTTTTCAGGAACCGATGAGTTCTTTAAATCCCGTTTATACGATTGGATTTCAACTCATAGAAGCGATTAAACAACATGAAGATGTTTCGCCTCGACAAGCGATGTGGAAAGCGACTTCTTTGCTTCAAGAAGTTCAACTTCTCCCTTCAGATGAAGAATTACTCGCACGAGTTGAAGCCGAATTTTCTACAGCCGATACAGTCAATAATAATCAAAAAACTGCCAAAGCAGAACGAAACGATAGACGAGAACTTAGTGAATATGTTAATGATCAAAAACGAGCCATGCTTAACCGTTATCCCCACGAACTTTCAGGCGGTCAATTGCAACGGGTAATGATTGCGATCGCCATTTCTTGTAACCCTACTTTATTAATCGCAGATGAACCCACAACCGCTCTGGATGTGACGGTACAGGCGACGATTTTAGAGTTATTACGAGAACTCTGTAGTCGTCGTGGAATGTCGATGATTTTTATTACCCATGATTTAGGAGTCATTGCTGAAATTGCCGATACAGTCGCCGTCATGTATCGCGGTAAAATTGTTGAATCTGGTACAATTCGAGAAATGTTTTTAACCCCGCAACATCCCTACACCAAAGGTTTATTAGCCTGTCGTCCTCCCCTTGATATTCAAGTTGAACGTCTGCCGACAATTTCTGATTTTATGGATGTTGAAATCACGGCAACCGGAGAGTTAGAAATACGAGAAAAGAACGCTGAAAAAAATGTTATTCAAGCGTTGAATTATCAAACAAAAGAGAGACAACCTTCGACAACCCCTTTACTTTCGGTTGAACATCTGCGAGTGGGTTTCAAAGTGGCGGGAATGTTTGGGGAAACGAAACGTCTATTGATGGCGGTGAATGATGTTTCCTTTGAAGTTTATCAAGGTGAAACATTAGGTTTAGTTGGAGAGTCTGGTTGTGGGAAAAGTACCTTAGCCAGAGCGTTATTACAACTCATTCCCGTTGTCGGTGGTCAAGTAACTTTTCAAGGGGAAGATATTACAAAACTCTATTCTCAAGCTTCCGTTTTGGAAAAAATTAAAAATTATAAAAAACAAAAACAATATCATCACAAACGACAAGGGTTAAGACGAGAGATGCAAATTGTTTTTCAAGATCCTTTTAGTTCTCTCGATCCTAGAATGACGATTGGTGATACAATTATGGAACCGATGCTCATTCATGGAGTCGGGAAAGCCGGGAAAGAACGACGCGATCGCGTGGCTTATTTATTAGAACGAGTCGAAATGAAACCCGACTGGATGGGACGTTATCCCCATGAATTTTCCGGCGGACAAAGACAACGAATTTGTATTGCGAGATCTTTGGCTTTAAACCCTAAATTTATCATCTGTGATGAGTCAGTATCGGCTTTAGATGTTTCGGTTCAGGCGCAGGTTTTGAACCTCTTAAAAGAACTACAAGCCGAATTTGGGTTAACTTATATCTTCATTTCCCACGACTTGAGTGTAGTCAAATTTATTAGCGATCGCATTATGGTGATGAATCGGGGTAAAATCGAAGAAATCGGTCAAGCTGAAGACATTTACCACCGTCCTCAAACTGAATATACTCGTCAGCTTATTGCTTCAATCCCGACGGGGAATATTAAACAATTAGCGAGTTAAATTTAGGAAGAAAAACAAAAACACGCTCGACACAGAGAACACCAAGAGCAAATCAAGCAGCAATTTGATTAAAGAATAGGCTGAAGTAGTCTGATCTCTACTCCAGCCTTTCAAGGTTATGATTAACTATAATTAACTCAGTAAAGCCTTGACTGCAAACTGAGGTAAAGCCATCATTCGTCGCCAACGCCAGGGTTCTTGATAGAGTCGATAAAGCCACTCTAAATGATTGTTACAAAACCAAGCCGGCGCCCGTTTTTTTGTACCCGCCCAAATATCAAAACTTCCCCCTACTCCAATCCAAATTGAATCCGGACATAAATGACGATTTTGAGCAATCCATAACTCTTGACGCGGTACTCCTAAACCCACAAAAATCACTCGCGGTTGTAAATCTTTTAGAGTATCTTTTAACTGTTCTTCTTCTGAAGCAGAAAGATAACCGTGATAAGATGCGATCGCTAAGTTGGGAATTTTTTGTTGAAAGAGATCAGCCGCCCGTTGAGCAACTCCCGGTTTTCCTCCATAGAAAAAAACCAGATCAGAAAAATTTTGCTGACCAACTTTTTGTAAGAAAGACTCGGCCAGTTCAATTCCAGGACAGCGTTGTGTTTGTTTTCCTTTTAGGCGTAGATAAAGAACAATTCCCGCCCCATCAGGTATAACTAATTCAGCGCCACGAATTACATCTGCTAAATGGCGATCACGATCAGCTTGCATTGCCATTTCAGCATTAAGAGTAATCACATGAGTTCCTAACCCTTTATACAAACGGTTAAGCAACCAGTTATGATAATTATGATGCAGATGAACGGGAAGTCCTAAAACTGGAAATTTGCTAGCAGTAGATTCACCCAACAACATCACATCATTCATAAGATTTTTTAACCACCTCACACACACTACTATTGAGACTAACCCATCTGGTATCGATTGGCTAGTATAAACGGGTTTATGATCGGGAGAAGGGACAGTGAAGACAGTTTACAGTGACCAGTGACCAGTGACCAGTGAACAGTTACCAGTTACCAGTTACCAGTTTCTCCTCTGCTTCCCCATTCCCTATTTCCTATTCCCCATTCCCTATTGCCTATTGCCTATTGCCTATTGCCTATTGCCTGTTCACTGATTAGTAGTGCATCTAATAAAATACTCGCCCCAAACCGAACTGTATCCGTACAAGGTAAACCCGTTTCTGATTGAATTTGCGCGATCGCCTCCCTAGCTACATCTTCCGCTAAACCATAAGTATTCAGGCTAATTCCTACAATTTTTGCAGATTGCATCGCACCGCCCACACTGGCAATTTTTTCGTATAATTCAATCACCTGAGATAGAGGGGGAATAACCACATGAGGATGATTGCGAATATGGGTTTGTCCGGCACGATGGGCTAAAATTAAATCAGTCGGTTGACTTCCTCGCAACAAGGGTAAAGTCGCCGTTGAACCCGGATGAATCAGCGAACCCTGTCCTTCAACTATTAGTAAATCACAATCTTTTCCAAACCGCATCACCATTTGTTCAACTGCACCTGCTGCAAAATCAACTCGTACAGAGTCTAAGGGAATGCCATCTTCTCCTAACATTAACCCCCCTTGACCTGTGGCGATAAATTTAGAACGAATTCCCCGTTTTTGGGCGGCTTTATTGAGTTCTAAACCTGTTGACATTTTACCAATTGCCATATCCGTTCCAACGGTTAAAACTCGCCGACAACTGAGTTGACGCGCCGCAGCACTAGCAATTCCTAAAGCGGGGGGTTCTTGACGAATATCCCAAATCCATTGTTGAGGCTTTAGAAATTGGTTAATATTCGTTTGATGGCGTTGTTCAACTAGGGGAATTAATTTAGTATGTAATCCATTAACAATTGATAATCCTGCTTCTAAAGCGTCATCAAGATCAAGCCACCATTCCTCCGGTAAAGCCCCTCCTGACGGTGCAATTCCAATCATTAGAATATTGGGATGAAAAGCCAAAGCATCTTTAACTGAAGCAACAATCGGCACATTTCGGTTAATTCCGGTTAATTCAGAGAGGGACTTTCCCGCACAGTCTCGGTCAATAACTGCGACAATATTAGCTTGAGAATAACGCAGCAAAGACAGTCCTGTTTTACCCGTCGCACCGAGAATACCTCCATGTAACAGGATGGCTAACCGCCCCGCTTGAATTTGAGATTGGGGATTTTCAGGGGTCATATTTTTGAGTTTGAGATAACGAGCGATCGCTTTAATATAGTCTCATATCTGTTGAACTTAATCATACCTCAAGACTGACAACCGTTTGTAGACTCTTGCAATTTTTTTAGGCTGACCCCTTGACTTTATACTATAGTACAAGGTTTAAGATCAAGATCAAGTTGAATCGAGAAGGTGATCATGCTGCAAGTGGGTGAAGTCTCTCGCAAACTCGGAATTAACGCCCAAACGATTTATTTTTATGAGCGAATTGGGTTAATTCCATCACCGCAGCGTAGTGAATCTGGCTATCGTTTGTTTAGTGAACAAGATATCGAAAGACTCCTATTTATTCATCGGGCTAAATCTCTCGGATTAACTTTAGAGGAGATTAAAGATATTTTAGCACTAAAAGATGGAAAAAAGCTCACTTGTCAAGCGTTGCATCAGCGATTAATCAACAAAATTAAACAGATTGAACAACAAATTTTTCAACTGCAAATGCTGCACGAGGAACTTTTACCGCTCGTTGAACAATGCGAAGTAAACTTAAATCACCCCGATCCAACTCACGAATGTATTGTCTTAAATAAAGGTCAAAATAATGAGTAGTACACTAACCGTTGAAATATTGGGAACAGGTTGTAAGAAGTGCCATCAGTTAGAAGAAAATGTGAAAGAAGCGATCGCATCGTTAAACATAGAAGCGGTGGTGCTGCATATTAAAGATCCGATGAAAATTGCTGAACGAGGCGTGATGTCTACTCCGGCTTTAGTCGTCAATGGCAAAGTTGTGAGTCAGGGAAAAGTTGCCACACCGGAACAAATTCAACCCTATTTAACGGCTTAATTTATATCAGTCTGGGGGCATAACATTCATGTCCCCTCTAGATAAACTCAGAGGATGAACCGATGCAAATTACAGCATTTTGGCGATCGCAATGGAAAGCACTCACCCTAATGATTTTGGGGTTTGTGTTATGTTTCTATCTGCCTGTTGAAATTTTACAACAATCTGAACGTTTACAAAATGCCTTTTGGGAGGCGCTTTATCTCGTTCGTTGGTACGCTCAAGAACACGTTTTATTGTGTTTAATTCCTGCTTTTTTTATTGCTGGAGCGATTGCGACTTTTATTAATAAAGCCTCGGTAATGAAGTATTTAGGGCCTCAAGCAAACCCGATTATTGCCTATGGAGTCGCTTCAATATCGGGAACTATTTTAGCCGTTTGTTCTTGTACTGTTTTACCCTTATTTGCAAGTATTTATCGCATGGGAGCGGGATTAGGCCCTGCGATGGCTTTTTTGTATTCCGGCCCTGCAATTAATGTTTTAGCGATTATTTTAACGGCGAGAATATTAGGCTGGCAATTGGGTGTTGCGAGGGCTATTGGTGCGATGATTTTTAGTCTTGTGATTGGTTTTGTAATGGCGTTTTTGTTCCGCCAAGAAGAACTGGAAAAACTGAATACTGAACTCACGTTACCCGATGTTGAAGACAGTCGTCCCTTATGGCAAACGGTTGTATTTATTGGGGTATTAGTCGGAATTTTAGTCTTTGCTAATTGGGCTGAACCGGGTACAACAGCAGGATTTTGGTATAGTATTTATTCAGTTAAATGGTTGATAACCGGAGTATTAGGATTCGGTTTATCAGCGATTTTAGTCGCTTGGTTTGATCTCAATCTCGGAAAAGTTGGTTTAATTGTTCTCGTGACAATAGTATTATCTTGGCGTTTTTCTAACTATCCTCTTGTTCCGTTTACTTTTTCAATGATAGGATTATCTTGGTTAACCAGTACCAACAAAGACGAAGCGGGAGAATGGTTCACCGAGTCTTGGGAGTATGCGAAACAAATTTTACCTCTATTATTGATTGGAGTTTTAATAGCAGGCGGTTTACTGGGTCGTCCGGGTCAAGAAGCATTAATTCCGTTAGAATGGGTACAATGGGCGGTTGGTGGAAATTCATTATTTTCTAATTTCTTTGCTGCATTTGCTGGGGCTTTTATGTACTTTGCCACGTTAACAGAAGTTCCCATTTTACAGGGGTTAATGGGGAATGGAATGGGTCAAGGGCCAGCATTAGCATTATTATTAGCGGGGCCAGCTTTATCGTTACCCAATATGTTGGTGATTCGCAATATTATAGGAACGAAAAAAACAGTAGTGTTTGTGGCGTTAGTGGTGATTATGGCAACGTTAAGTGGGGTGATTTATGGGGCGATTATCAGGTGAGGTTGATGGAGGAAGAAAACTATTAAAACAGAACCAAGACTTTTTGGATAAGCCGGGTTTTTATGAGTGATTATTTTGAATAAGTTTGAGGAAAATTATTATTTATAACTAATCTTAAAAAAACAGAAATTAATCCATCCGTTGTAATTTCCGACAACTTAATCCTCGGCAAGATTGGGTGATCAAAAATCCTCAGCTTTTTGAAAAAGCCGAGGATATCAACCCATAGATTTCACAAATTGAATCCAAACAGAAAGTCAAGTCAATGATAAAATATCAGCCCAATAAAATAGAAAGCTGTAACAGAAAAATGAAGCGTAATTACTGTTTACAAACGGCTACACCATCGGCTTTCGTAATTGAAAACGCATCAAATTCTCCCATCTCAAACTCACCCACGACAGTCACCTGTTCCCCTGTTGACAGATGACGAGTCGTATGATCTCCGCAAACATCCCAAGAATCAACGGTAATCCCCCGATTTTCACTTTGCAAGCGGAAACCATCTTCCCAAACCCGTTCAATTGTACCGGAAAAAGAACCATTATTGGCTTGAACAACAGAAGGAAAAACAGTCACCGCAACCACACCGAGTACAATTGTGCCGATGATTTCTAATTTCATGGGAACTCTCCACAAAAGAATGATTTTCAACAGATGTATTGGGAAGTAGGCAGTTGAGACTGGCTAACTTCTTATGGTTTCAACAATAACCCCACAAAATGACAAGAAAATGACAACTCTAAAATCCTTCTATATTTTGGGTAAAGGTCGGAAAGTCTGCGATACGGGCTACAGGGCTACACTCACGCTGCGCGATCGCTTATTTTGAAGTAATCTTATCCCTGAACTGTTGTAAACGCTCAACGGATTGCTTTTTTGTTGATTGACCAAAAAAAGATTCTATGCGCTTGTCAATCTCTAGAACAACTTCTTCTACTTCAATTCTTTCTAAAGCTTTATAAATCACATTAATTAGGTCATCGTCAGCTACCAAGATTAGTTCAATTAATTCTGCAATTCTTTTTAGGTTTGTTAGTGCGTCTACAGCCCATATTTGTAGCCATCCACTAGATATATATCTATCATCAAAAATATCACTTATAGCAATATGTTTTATGTTGTAAATAGCTTCATCATTAGCAAAATATTCAAGCGAATGAATGCAATAACCTACTCCTGTTTCATCACCATGATCATACCATTGCCACATTTTATCGACTACAATATCCGTAATTTGTTTCTTTATTAAGCTCATACTTTGTGTTTCAAGAATTTTATTTTTCTCGAAAATAACAATAACGTTTCTTGCCGAAGGTGCATAGTTTATTGATATTCTTATAGCTATTTCTTTTAGTTCATCGACCGAAATACTAGAAAGCTTATAGATTATGTATTCTTTAACCAGCGAAAGGATACTAAATTGATTTCCATTCTTATTGATCAATGATAGCTTTTCTAAAGCCACCAATCCTTCATCTCGATCAAGTTCGGATAAATCAGCTATGTATCCTAATTCTTGCCTGCTGAGAGAACTCTTAATGTAAGAACCTGTGGATAGAGCCAGACAAATGATTAGCTTAAAAGCAGGTTGATCTTGAATATCTTGTACCGCATTTTCAAAGCAAAATCGAGCTATATCACCTTTAGCATCACCTAAACGTCTTAAAACTGTATCAATACCATATCCAAAGAAACTGACCTGTGCAATGCTCCACACAACTGCTAGGGGAACTCCTGCTGTTCTCCTATACAAAAGTTCAGCTTGTTCTTCTGTTAACTGAACATCTTTTTTCTGACATTCTTGCTGAATTAAGGATAACGCATCCTCACGAGGCATAGCAGATAGACGAATGGGATCGGCGATATCAATACGGTGTCTGGTCGTAACAATACACTTTGTAGGATTTGGAAGTTCTCGGATAAAGCTATTAACTTGCTCATCATCTATGGTTTCGTAGTTATCAAGGATTAATAGGGTTCTTTGCCGAGATAAAGCACGCTTGATCAATATATTTTTTTCCGAATAATCGTTACAATTTTTATCACTGTTTTTGTCAACTGTTATAAAAATTTCTTGATAAATCTCGCCAATGGTATTAGTAAAATGATAACGGGCTTTTACTCCTTCAGCAGTAAGAACTGAAGTTTTAGCCGAAATCCAAATAATTGCTTCAAATCTCTCTTCTGGTGGAAGAAAATCATACGGGCGGAGATAACGATAAGCAACTTCTAGAGCCAAGGCTGATTTCCCAATGCCGCCGATGCCATCAATAACAATAGTCCAAACTCTATCTTGCGGATGAAGTAATTTATGTAACCGTTCAAGTTCATTTTTTCTACCTACAAATTTGAGGTAATCCGGTTGAGGCAAGTTGTGTAAAACCTTTTGTTGTACTTTTACCTCTTTTTGATATCTCAAATCATACTCTTGTTTTAAAGCACTAATTTCTGTTGGATCGGCAACCTCAACATCTTGACCAACACGAATCAACACAGTACCTTTTTTAAATCTAATTCCTCTTGTATTCAAATCCCGATCTAGTTTTACAACATCAACAGGAGGAAAAATTTCGATGATCAGCAAATTCTTATTATCTTCTAACTCAAAAAAATACATCTTGATATCAGAAGGCGATGGACTACAGGCTTGACGAAGCTTTCTGAGTGTAGTATCTCGGAGCATTTGAAGATCGGATAACATTCCACTATCATTTACATGAAATGTTTCTCTAAGTTGGTCGGGGTCTGGATCTTTGTTAGAAGCACCAATAATTAGATAAGCAGTCTGCCCGGTGTATCCTACATTCCCGTTGGCCAGAGCAATTATATCCTTGAGAAACTCACCCCATCCTTTATCGTCAAGTTTGTCTGCACCACAATACCAACTACTTTTAAACTCAAGTTTGGGATTTTCAACATCGGCAAGTAATTTTTTAAGCTGACTATTTTCCATAAAGACTATGGGGTAAATGACTGTAGCTAATGAAACATAGTAGCATTTTCATTAACTAATCATAGATTGGGTTCACTTAAACCACACTCAAACCTAGTTATGTCGCTCATGGAGCCTTGAACAATCAAGCTAAAACTTCTTTCGGAAAAATTTCAACTTCAACTGTGCAGAACTCCCCGCAGAACAGTTAGACTGGACTTTTATGGTGACAACGATCAATTCATGCTCAACACCCTTGATCTTAGTTTATCTTTCGACAAAGAAACCTATCAAAGCCAGATTGAAAGCTTAATGCAAAAATTGCGATCGCTGCAACAAAGCTGCTGGGAAAAAAAGCTAACTGCAATGATCGCCTTAGAAGGTTGGGCAGCAGCAGGAAAAGGGGCGCTCGTCAAAAAAATGGTCGGCTACATGGACCCGCGAGGATTTATCGTCCATCCGATATGGCCACCAACGCGAGAGGAACGTCGGTATCCGTTTATGTGGCGATTTTGGCAAGTGCTACCTGCTGAGGGTCAAATTGGCATTTTTTATCACAGTTGGTATACTCATGTTCTTGAAGATCGCCTGTTTGGACGACTTCCTGAAGCGGAAGTTTCCATAGCGATGCGACAAATTAACGCCTTTGAACGCCAAATGGTGGATGATGGTGTAGTGATGGCGAAATTTTGGATTCATCTCAGCCAAAAAGAACTCAAACGTCGCCTCAAAAAAGCAGCCAAAGATGAGTTGAGAGCGTGGCAAGTTCGTTCAGAAGATTGGCAACAAGAAAAAGATTATGAAACCTATTCTGCCTTTGCCGAAGAAATGTTAATTCAGACCAGTACAGGAGATGCACCCTGGACGTTAGTAGAAGGCGATAGTCAACGCTACGCCCGTATTAAAGTGCTTTCAACGATGGTAGCGACTCTCACCGAAGCATTAGATAGGCTACAGGTTCAGCTTCCGCCTGTGAGAACACCCCTACAAGACCATCTTGACCCCACAGAACCCAATCCTCTGTCTCAAGTCGATTTAAAGCCCTCTCTACTAGAGGATGAATACAAACAGCAACTCTCTCAACAACAAGCGCGTTTAGGTAAACTCCAAAAAGAGATTTATCAACAGGAAGTTCCGGTCTTAGCAATCTTTGAAGGGTGGGATGCAGCCGGAAAAGGGGGAGCCATTAAACGGTTAACGGATATTTTAGATCCCCGGAGTTATCAAGTCCAACCTTTCGCCGCGCCCACAGACGAAGAAAAAAGCCATCATTACCTGTGGCGGTTTTGGCGACGTTTACCGCCTGCCGGAAAAATTGCTATTTTTGATCGCAGTTGGTATGGTCGGGTTCTCGTCGAACGAGTCGAAGGGTTTGCGACAGACGAAGAATGGCGACGGGCTTATCGAGAAATTAATGAATTTGAAGAACAACTAACCAGTGCGGGTTATGTATTGGTGAAGTTTTGGTTACACATCGATCCTGACGAACAGCTCAAACGATTTCAGGCGCGTCAAGACAATCCTTTTAGACAGTATAAGCTCACCGATGAAGATTGGCGCAATCGCCAACAATGGCCTTTTTATGAAGTGGCGGTTAATCAGATGATTCAACGGACTCACACGCCGACCGCCCCTTGGACAATTGTAGCCGCTAATTCTAAGTCTTCCGCTCGGGTGCAAGTGGTGGAAACGGTTGTAGAAGCCATTCAACGTGAACTACAACGTCGATCAAAGCAAAAGTAGTCGGAAATCGATTGATTATTCCATCCACTTTACTAATATTGACAAGAGGCTTTCAGCTTCCCACTATTTTCTGTAAACTTTAGCCATATCCAAATCGGAATTGTCATCTCAGTTGGCCCTCAAACCGGGTAAACTGCCCTGGAGAAAGCGGAAGTTTCTGTTCTCTCCAGTTGGCACCGAGTCGGATGGTCTGGGTTGTGAACAAAACACACCTCTAAAAACTCATCTTGAACAACAGACAAAATGTTTGTACAACTCACTCGACTTTTATTGTTGCTGCTAATTGGAACCATTATCTTTAGATTATGGAGACTTTTAGTAAGCAAAGAGGGGAATCTCGTTGGTCGGCTGTGGTTCCTATTGGCTGTATTTTTGTTACTGATTGCCTTTACCGCACCCGATAGCCCCATTGGACTCTCCATTTTGAGTCTTTTGTCCGTGTTTATCAAGCCCCTCGGTTTGTCGATTTTATTGTTGATTTTTGCCGCGACTCAAATTAATAAGGGGGGAATTTCTAATCCAGGCCCGAACTTGATTTTAACGGCTTTACTGATTTTGATTTTATCGAGTATGCCGTTTGTTGCTCAATGGTTGGCTTTTCAATTAGAAAGGACTGCCATTGAAACGGTTCAAAGTGATTTATGTTGTGGAGAAAGAGCCGAAGCTATTGTTTTACTCGGTTCGGGAACCACTGAACCGAAACTTCCCTATTCCACTCAAGTTCAATTAACTCGTATTGGCGATCGCATTCCCTATACTGCTAAACTCTACAAGGATGGTTTAGCTCCTGTGGTTATCGTCAGTGCGGGTTCAAGAAATGAATACATTCAACCCGTTGTGGAGGCAGACTATATTGCCCGATTGTTGGTCGGAATGGGGGTTCCTTCTCGATCTATTATTAAAGACACATCAGCAGGAACGTTGTATGACAGTGCGGTTTCTATTCAACAAATTGCCAAAAAACAAGACTTAGGACGGGCGATTATTTTGGTGACTTCTGCACTGGAAATGCGTCGAGCGAGCTTAACGTTTGCCCAAGTTGGATTCAAAGTGATTCCGGCTCCGACTAACTTTTATGCTCCTCTACCCAATGAAAAATACCAGCGACGAGTTTCGACGAAAGACTTTTTACCCAGTGCTGAAGCTCTTTTGTTAACGACGGATGTAGTTGAAGAATATATCATTACATTCTATTACTTTATTCGTGGTTGGTTGGCTGCTGGGATTTAACGACTCACAAAAAATTAGCGATTCACAATTCACAATTATTTGGAAATTTTCAAGGGTGCTATCAATTTTCTAAGGCTTTGATTGGGGAGATTTAACCCAGAAGTTGTGAATTGTGAATTGGCTCTAATTCTTCGGATAAAATCAGGGACATTCGTTTACCAATTGGGTTGGGATAAAGAATTCATATTAGGAGATGTAGGAGAAAGTGCATCTTGAAAAGGATTTGAATTTGTCCCCGCCGTATTTCCAACAAAAAAGACTAAGCTAAATAACAGGAAAAACAAATACCAAATTGAATCCCATTCATCAGAAGAATTCCGATAGGATGATTCCCCTTTTCCTCGAGTGGGTTTGACATCAAATTCGATTTCAATTCGCTTCCCTTGAACAGGGCCAGAAACTCGAAAGCCATCAATTTGAACTTGTTCACGCTCTGACATTGGATTTCCTCAAAAACTTACAATCACTTCAACTATTAAGTGAGTACGGGGTTATCATGCGGCTCTCAGGATAAAATCTATAACAGTTATCAGTTCTAGGGATAACTGATGAATTACCCCTATAGCAGAGAAAGAGTTGATTAGGACACTGTTTTTCTGTCAAATCCTTTTATGATAAAGGTTTCAATTCTGTCTCCTGTCTCCTGTCTCCTGACTTCTGCTATAGCAGTTATAGCGCTACGCGCTAGGGAACAGGGAACGGGGAACAGGGAACAGCAGACTATGAAAGGGTTTCAGAATCTAAAAATGTCCTAACCAATTTGCGTAGTGCTATAACAGTTTTGCCTTTTGTTATAACGAACTCTCATCCGCACAAACCACACAATTTCGCCCTCTCGTTTTTGCTTGATAAAGAGCGGTATCCGCCATCCGCAACACCGTTTCTAAGGTTTCTCCCTGTTGCGGAAAACAAGCCACACCAAACGAAGCCGTAATTGCACCTAAAGATTGATTTCGATGATGTAATTGTAAATGTTCAATCGTATAACGAATTTGTTCGGCTCGGGTTTGTGTATCCTGAAGAGAAGCTTCTGGTAAAATTAACGTCAATTCTTCTCCCCCATAACGACAAGCAATATCAGAACTCCGTATATTATTTTTGAGTAATCGAGCAATCGTTTTGAGAACTTCATCTCCCGCATCATGTCCAAACTGATCATTAAACCGTTTAAAATGATCAATATCAATCATCACAATCCCCACAGAATAGTTATTTCGTCTCGCTCGATGAATTTCTCGCTCTAGACATTCTTCTAAATAACGACGATTAAACAATCCCGTCAACGCATCCCGCATACTTTGGGCTTTAAACGTTTCCTGAAGCTTGACATTCGCCAGAGCAACCGCTAAATGTTCAGCAACGGTACGGGCTAACTGTCGTTTGGCTTCGGTTAATTCTCCCGGTGTTGACGCGCTAATATAAAGCAATCCTAAGGTATTTCCTAAAGCCATCATGGGTATACAAAGGGACTCAGCCGGAAGCGGGTGAGCCTGAGTATGTTGACAAAATAAATTTGGAGATTCTGCTTCTACCCAATGAGTTCGTCCCCGTCGCAACGCCCAACATTCATCGAGTCTAAATAGCGTTGGTGTCGTAAAATCTTCTCCCCAAGTGGCAACCACTTCAACATAATTTTCTGACTCTCCCAACATAAACACACCCCCCCCACAGTCTGGAAATAACGGTTTGAGTAAATCCGCTAACATCTGATAAGCTTCTTGCAGAGAACTGGAAGCTTGCAGAAAACTATTCATTTCTCCTAACAACACCATCTCTTGATGACGCTGTTCTAAAGCATTCATCCCATCCTTTAACTGTTTATTAATTTGGCGTAACTGTTCGCGGGTTTGTTTATTTTCAGTAATATCAATACAAGAGCCAATATACCCAGCAAATTCTCGATTACTCGTTAATTGCGGAAGTCCGGTATCCAGCAGCCAGCGATAGTCCCCATCTGCCCGTCGCAAGCGATATTCTAAAGAAAAGGGTTCCTTAACTTGAAACTTCCGTTGATAGATTTGTAAAAACGCTTCTTTGTCGTCAGGATGAATATTTTCTGTCCAACCGTTACCGATTTCTTCTTCTAAGGTTCGCCCCGTAAACGATAACCAGCTTTGATTAAAAAAGTAACGCAAACCATCGTTTCCGGAAATCCAAATCAACACCGGAGCATGATCCGCCATCAACCGAAATCGTTCTTCACTCTCGCGTAATGCTTCTTCTATCTGTTTGCGTTTACTGATATCTGTCACCCAAGCAAAGGCGCCGACATATTTACCGGATGTATCGAAAATCGGTGCAGTAGAAACAGAGGTCCAAAGACTTTCCCCGCTTGAATGGCGAAATTTCAAATCATGTTGTTCGGAGATTCCTAAACGCCGACGTTCAACGTTTGTTACTGCCATTTGCCAATTGTCTTGATCGATAAACTCAAAGATAGATTTGCCGATCATCTCCTCAACAGGATAACCGAGCATTTTCGCCATTTGCGGATTAACAAATGTGGTTCTGTTGGCGGTATCAATCATCCAAACTCCTTCAATGCTGGTTTCAATTAAACGACGGTAACGTTCCTCGCTTTCACGTAATGCTTGTTCGATTTGTTTCTGTTCACTAATATCACGGCTACTGACTCGTCGCCCTAACCAACGTCCATCGCTGCTATAAACAGATTGACAGTGATGAGCAAGCCAGCGAATTTGTCCGCTACAAGTAACAATGCGAAAATCCATGAAGTGGGGTTGATTCTCGTGCAAATGTTCTTGCAAATATTCTAAAACTATCCCTCGATCTTCGGGATGAACAATGGCGATCAAAAGTTGTGGGTTGCGGATAAATTCTTCGGGAGAGTATCCTGTAATGCGTTCACAGGAGGGAGACACATACAAAAAGTTGCCTTCGGGATCAATCCATGATTCCCAATCATAGGTGAAGTTGGCGACGGTTCGGAAGCGTTCTTCTCTCTGACGAAGTTCGACTTCTACTTGTTTGCGTTGAGTGATGTCTCGGGCGACAGCATAAATTCGATTCTCTTCAACAACAGGCGTTGCAGTCCACAACAGCCAACGATAAGTTCCGTCATTGCAGCGATAACGATTTTCAAATTCTAGGGTTTTTTTACCATTTTTTAAGCGTTCGAGTTCTGCGATAGTACGATCATAATCTTCGGGGTGAATCAATTCCAAAAAAGGTTGTGAAAGCAGTTCATTTTCAGTGTAACCGAGTGTTTGTTCCCAAGCGGGATTAACTCGTACAAAATTACCGTCAAAATTCGCAATACACAACAAATCACCGGAAAGATTAAAAAAGCAGTCTCGCTCTTCTTGAGTTTGAATGCGTTCGGTAATATCGGTTTGAATACTGACATAATGGGTGAGTCGTCCTTCGGGATCTCGCACTGGAGAAATGGTGAGTTCTTGCCAAAATAATGTTCCGTCTTTCCGATAGTTTCGTACAATCACAGAACAACTTCGTTCTTCACGTAAAGCTATCTCTATTTCTTCTAAACCGGGTTGATTGAGATCTTCTCGATACAAAAAGCGAAAATTTTTCCCAATTACTTCCGCCATCTGATAGCCTGTCATCTGTTCAAAGCCAGAATTGACGTAAATAATCGGATTATCGGCTTGTGTTGGATCGCTAATTATAATTCCACTATGACTGGATGCGATCGCTCGTTCTAATAGTCTGAGTCGGGTTTCTTTCTGATTTCGCTCCCAAATTTCTCGGTGTAAACGCAGGTTTGTTTCTTCGACTGCTAGGGTTCGTTCCCGCACTTTGACTTCTAAATTCGCTTTGGACGTTTTTAAGGCAAGTTCTGCTTTTCGTCTTTGTGCTAATTCATTTTGAAGCTGTGTAACTAAGGAGGCTTGCTGTATCGCGATCGCCACTTGTACGGCTAATTGTCGCAAAAAATCTATTTCCCAATCCATCCAATTTCGAGGTTTTGAGCAGTTTTGAGCCATTAATAATCCCCAGAGTTGATGATCGCAAGCGGTTGATTTTTTTCCGGTGTGAGTCGGTGTTAGTAAAATCGGTAAGACTAAATTGGCTCGGATTTCTAATTGTTCTAAAAATTCATCATAACACAAGATTAAATTGGCTTTTTCTCTATCTTCAAAGACATGAATACTATCCGGTTGATAAAATTTTTCTTTAATGCTTTCCCAACAAGGATCGTAGATGTTTCTACCTTGGAGTGACCATCTCGGTGTTTCTACGGATTCCACGATAATTTCTCCATCCCAATTCGGTTCAAAACGGTAGAGAATCACTCGTTCGTTTTGTAAAAAATGACGCACCTCATTCACCGTTGTCTGCAAGATTTCACTGAGATTTAAAGATTGACGAATCCGTAAAGATACGGAGGATAATAGATGATCTCGTTGAGATTGTAACTGAAGAGTTGTCATATATTCTTGCAGTTGTCGTTCTAGATTTAACCCGAGACAATCGAGTAGTTGTTTCTTTTCTGCTCGTAGCTTCTGCACCTGATCACTGAGATTTGAGATGATCGTGTTGACTTCTTCTTTTTTGTCTTCAGAGTTCATCGTATTTTTCCTTGAATAACTGCTTCTCGGTGAATTCTCTAATTCAAAGATAGAAATAAAAAGATCAATTTAGTTATCAATGTAATTTTTTTTTCATAAATCTTTATATAAGAATATTTTAGCTCAATTTATAATTGATCCAAATCAATTTATACCTGAGAAAAAAAGAGTCGCGTTCAGAGGAGTTCAAGAGCGGAAAATCAGCGAACTCAGGGATTTTTCTGCGGTTCAACGCCGGAGACAGAGATCTTTTGGGTTAAACTGGTTTAGACTTGTTGTACAATTAGAGTGAATGACAATCGCGATTGATTTTGGCACCAGCAATACTGTTGTTTCCCGTTGGAATCCAGCCACACAACAGCCTGAAACCTTGCGGCTTCCCGGATTATCCTGGATTTCGGCTCAAAACCCTCCCCTGATTCCCAGTTTACTTTATGTTAAAGATGCCACTGCGGATCAGGTCGTTTTAGGTCAGCAAGTGCGAGATCAAGGTTATGATATCAGCAGCGATCACCGCTTTTTTCGCAATTTTAAACGGGGAATCGGCACGAACATTCAGGGATTTCTCCCCGAACTTGATGGTCAGGTTGTCACTTTTGAACGGGTCGGAGAATGGTTCCTCACTCAAGTTTTAGAAGCAGTTCGAGGGATTCCTTTACCGATAGACTCCTTGGTGTTTACGGTTCCGGTTGACAGTTTTGAAGCCTATCGCTACTGGTTAGGTCAAGTTTGTCAGTCTCTCGAAGTTGAACAGGTGCGAATGTTGGATGAACCAACGGCTGCGGCTTTGGGATATGGACTGACGGAACAAGATGTGGTATTGGTAATTGATTTTGGGGGCGGAACACTCGATTTATCTTTAGTTCGTTTAAACACAACGGTACAAAATAAACCGTTAGGGTTTATTCTCAAATGGGGTCAAAAATCCTTTGCAGAATCTTCCGGACAAAAGCCAAAAACAGCCCGAGTTTTAGCAAAAGCAGGTCAAAATTTGGGCGGTTCGGATATTGATCATTGGTTAATTGATTATTTTGCCCAAACCCAGGGATTAGAAAAAACCCCGCTAACGACTCGTTTGGCTGAACGCTTAAAAATTCAGCTTTCCTTACAAACTCAAGCGACGGAAGTGTATTTTAATGATGAAACTTTAGACAGTTATGAATTGGAGTTGAGTCGAGAAAAATTTGAGGAGATTTTAACCCAACATCAGTTTTTTAAAAATCTGGATCGGGCGATGAATCAAGTGTTACAACAAGCCCTGCGTCAAGGAATTGAGAAGAGTAATATTAGTAGCGTTTTATTAGTGGGGGGAAGCAGTCAAATCCCATCCGTTCAAACTTGGGTAAAACAATATTTTGAACCTGAAAAGATACGCTGTGAGAAGCCTTTTGAAGCCATTTCTCATGGAGCATTACAACTGAGTCTCGGGACTAAAATTGAAGATTTTCTCTATCATAGTTATGGGATTCGTTATTGGAATCGTCGGGATAATTGTCACAGTTGGCATCCGATTATTCAGTCGGGTCAAGCTTATCCGATGACTGAACCTGTAGAATTAGTTTTAGGGGCTTCTTTAGAAAATCAGCCCAGTATTGAATTGGTGATTGGAGAATTGGGGGCGGAAACGGGAGGAACAGAAGTCTTTTTTGATGGCGATCGCTTAGTCACACGCAGTACCGCCGGAAAAACCCCCGTACAGGCGTTAAATGATACCCCAGAAGGGCGCAGTATTGCTCGATTAAATCCCCCAGGACAGCCCGGACGCGATCGCATTAAGGTGTTATTTTCAGTCGATGAAAAGCGATTTTTGCTCATCACCCTAGAAGATTTACTCACCAATGAAATGTTAGTGAATAATCAGGCGGTGGTGCAGTTGAGTTAGTTTACTGCTCTAAAGTTCCGAGCAACCGCAAAATCATGTCAACATCATTCAATTCTCCCACAATTCGCCGGATCGGTTTCGGCCAGACTTTAATTAAAGTGGGAGTGGCAGAGATTTGATCGACTTCTGCTTGTTCAGGATGCTTCAACACGTCAATGACTTTTAGGGTGTAAGGGTGACTTACGGATCGTTCTAAAAGTTGATGAAGTGTCGCTAAAGTGCGTTCAGTGGCTAAACTATGACCGGAAACAAATAAACGTAAAACATAACCCGCCGTTTGTGGTGAATTGACTTCTGAAGATTGATCAGCACGCAAACTTTGCGATCGCAATGTCGAAGTCACTTCTCGTCGGTCAGCATCAAGTTGAGTATCCATTTTTTGAAACTGTACAACCAGGTCGTGATTTTCCCAGAGTTGGGGAAATTGATGATAATAAGTAGAAATGACGAGAGGATTGCATAATTCTTCGGGTTCTCGAGTGGGTTGCCAAATTAAATTATCTGTACCAAACACGGCATTGAGTAAGGTTTGATAACGCAATACCGGAGGATAGGCTTCGGCTGATCGTTTAACGGTTTGGGTATTGGGATCAAGCCACTGGTCGAGAGTTGCCGTATAACAAGGAACTAAAAAGTGAGGGGTTTCTGACAACCCCAAAATTTCCTGTAAAGCCGCACATAAATGTAGATGCCATCGACGCCGTTTCGTGGGGTCGATACAGTAGATTAAATCTCCCCCAGGTGTAAAAAGTGCAATTCCTTTGAACAAAAGGGGATCTGTAGGTTTAGCAGAATTCAAGGATGCCTATTGAGGAACCAAAGGAATTGGATATTTTCACAAATCAATACAATTGAAGTGTGAACTGCGATCGCCAAATTCGGCTGATAGAATACCTCACAATTCACACTTTACCCCAGAGTTGACAGCAAGGGGTTAAAACTTCAGACTTTTCTTAGAGTTGAGACTAAACCCGACCTCGCAGCATTTGACCCATCTCATTCGGGTAGGGCGACATTTCTAAACAGGTTTCTTCGGTAATCCGACCTTCTTGATAGAGGATGTAAAGAGATTTATTCATCGTGGTCATGCCCTCATAAGTATCTTTGAGCATGATTTGGTTAATTTCTTCGTACTGATCTTTAACGATGTATTCTTTGATGACATCAGTATTGATTAAGATGTCATGGAAAGCCGCCCGTTTTCCATCGGTTGTTTTACAGAGTAACTGAGCAATAATCGCGACTAACGTTTCAGAAATTGACACTTTAATTGATTGTTGTTCTTCGGCGGAGAACATATCCAAAATCCGAGTTAGGGTTTTAATTGCGCTGTTCGTGTGTAAGGTTCCGGCTACCAAGTGACCTGTCGATGCGGCTTTTAGGGCAATTTGCATCGTTTCTTTATCCCGAATTTCTCCGACCAGCATCATGTCCGGGTCTTGACGCAACGCCCCTTTTAAGGCATTAAAAAACTTCAACGTATGGCGTCCGACTTCCCGGTGTTTAATCAAGGCTTTTTTACTTTCGTGAACAAATTCTACCGGGTCTTCAATGGTGATAATATGATAGGCAAAAGCTTTATTCATGTAGTCAATCATCGCCGCCAGGGTAGTAGACTTACCTGAACCCGTCGGCCCGGTGATTAACATTAATCCTTTGTGATAGTGACAAATCTTTTTAAAGACTTCCGGGAGATTGAGTTGCTCCATTGTCAGAATTTTAGCCGCAATCAATCGTAATACCATTGACGGGCCTCTCAACGTATCAAAGGCACTAATCCGCACCCGCACAAAGCCAAAGTCAAAAGCACCGTCAAAGTCTAAATTTTGTTGGAAATATTCGATTTCATCATCGCTCATACATTCGCGCAACCAACTCATAAACGTATTCAAGTCGGTGACGGGATAGCCTGTGGGGGAAATATCACCCCGTTTGCGGAACCGAGGTTCTTCATTCACCCCGATGTGAATATCTGAAATTCCTTCTTCATTGGCTCGAATCACAATTTCTTTGAGGGTGGGATTTCCAGGCGTTGGGCCTGATCCTCGGGGAGAACCTGCGGCACCTGTTGCGACAGGTTGAGCCAATTGAGGGGCGGAAGGGACTGTCTGTTGAGAGACGGTTTGAGGCGCAGTCGGAACAGCAACTTCACCGGAAACCCCGTCAGTGCGAGGGGCTTTTGGGGGTGCAGGGGGCGCGGGTGGACGGGGTGCTTTCGGTGGCGGTGGAACAGGCGGACGAGGTGCTTGTGTCATAATTGCACGACCTTGATGGATGAGAGGACGAACGGGGTAGAAATTTACTTTCAGTCTAGCCTTGAATTCTTTGATATCGCAAAGAGACTTAAGAAATGACGGGCATTTTTCAACAGGTAAAAGCTCAGGGTGTAGCGGTATCGTAAAGGGGTGAATTTTTGACATCCTCCCCGTCGTAAACAACGGGGATTCCCAGCAGAAGACTATTGCAAAATATCAAATATTGATAATTGAACAGGATTCTCTAGGTGGGTTGACGTTTCACGGGCTGCTGCTTCAATGACCGAAGTCTTATGCCTGCCTCCGCGTCCGTTTGGAATCTCCGAGTGTCCCCCGGCGATTAGTATATTTACGGCAGCATTGCCGTCTCTGTCGTGAACTGCACCACAGTCCAAACAAGTCCATTCCCGAACAGAAAGGTCTAATTTACCACCTTTAAAGCCGCAGCACGAACATTTTTGAGTTGTCGGTTCCCACCGACTTATTACTCTAAATTCTCGGCCATACTTTTCGGCTTTACCTTCAAGAAGGGTTCTAAACTGTCTCCACCCTAAATCGCTAATTGCTTTTGAAAGCTTACGATTTTTGACCATTCCCGACACATTTAAGTCTTCCAAAACAATCACTTGGTTTTCGATGATTATTTGGGTTGATAGTTTGTGGAGGAAGTCTTTGCGGGTATCTTTCATTTGGGCGTAGATTTTAGCTTTTCTAACTCTCGCCCGTTCGTATCTCTTAGAACCCTTCTGTTTTCGAGACAGATTGCGGTTAAGTTTTCGTAGACGGCTAATCCGCTTTTTTAAAGGTTTGGGAGCATCTATTTTTTCTCCTGAACTCAGAACCGCAAACGCCTTAATTCCTAAGTCTATCCCAACGCTGTTCGGAGACTCAGGTAATAATTGTTGATTAACCTCAACAACAAAGCTGAGGAAATAACGGTTTGCAGCATCTTTAATGACTGTAACTGAACTTGGTGAACTGGGTAGAGGTCTGGACCAAATTATCTTGAAATTTCCAATTTTGGCTAAAGATATTTTGTCTCCATACAGTTTAAAGCCACCAACTCGAAACCTGGCTGACTGCTTGGCGTTTCGTTTCTTAAACTTAGGCAGTCTAACTTTTCTCCCTTTCCGATCACCTTTACACGACTTAAAAAAGTTTTGATAAGCCTGTTCTAGATCGTTCAAAGATTGTTGCAAAGGGATATTAGAAACTTCTGATAACCATTCCCGTTCTGCCGTTTTCTTCGCTTGGGTAATAAACTGCTTTTGGAGTTGAGCATTACTAGGCTTTTTTTGCCCAGTTTTGTACATTTCGATACAGTGAGCCAGTGCATCGTTCCACACGACACGGCAACAGCCAAATAGCTTTGCTAGTTCGGTCTGCTGTTGAAGTGTCGGTTGGATTCGGTATTGATAGCTGGCTTTCATTGTCCGTGTTCAGATTGGTCTGTAAATTGATTGTATATTGGTTCAAACAAAATGACAACCCAATTTAGGAGAGAAAGGCATAGCGTTACAAACCTCAAGATTCACTTGGTCTGCGTAGCTAAATATAGAGATAAAATATTTAGCGGCGAAGAACTCAAGTTAATTGAGGACGTATTTCGCCACGTAGCAACACAAATGAACTTTCAAATCTTAGAAATCAATGGCGAGGATGAACACATACACGCATTGATTGAATACCCTCCCAAACTTTCTGTGTCTAAAATTGTGAACGCCTTAAAAGGTGTTTCAAGTCGCCGTTATGGGCAAGCAGGGTTTAAAAAACCATATGGTAAAACAGCTTTGTGGAGTCCTAGTTATTTTGCTATCTCCGTTGGCGGCGCACCTATTGACGTACTGATTCAATACATTAAGAATCAAAAAAAGCGCACCGCCCACTGCGAGGAAACCTCGCCTTGTGGACGGAGCAAGAAGCCGTCCGCGCATGACGGGGCTTGTATCCCATTATTTTCGGTCAATTTTTCAAACCCAAAAACAGCAGCATTAAGTTAAGTTGCTGACAACGATACCCTCTCAAGGGTTTAGTATTCCCCAAATCACATGAGAAAATAAACTTCTTCAGGAAAAATCCTCAATATTGAGGAAAATCAAGATGAACCACTACACTACAGATCAAACATGAATTTGGATGATTTAGTCTTTAGTTCTGCTCTAGAGCAAGCCCAACGGATTCGCAGCAAACAACTCTCACCCCTTGAATTAGTTCAACTTTATCTCGATCGCATTGAGTTGTTAAATCCGAAACTGGGTTGCTACTTTACCATCATGGCAGAAGAAGCGATCGCCTTGGCTCAAACTCAAACCGAACAATTGACGGCAAACGATCCTTTAGAATTACCTCCCTTTTTTGGGGTGCCGATTTCCATCAAAGATCTTAATCCAGTAGCGGGAGTTCGTTGTACCTACGGTTCTCGGATGTTGATCAACCAAGAAGCCACCTACGATGATGCAGTTGTTACACGGATTCGCCAAGCCGGATTTATTATTATCGGTAAAACAGCAACTTCGGAAGTCGGTTCACTGCCCTATACTGAACCCCAAGGCTTTCCACCCGCTCGTAATCCCTGGAATTTAGACTATACTCCCGGTGGTTCGAGTGGGGGTGCGGCGGCTTCTGTGGCAGCCGGACTTTGTGCGATCGCTCACGGTTCGGATGGGGGTGGCTCTGTACGTGGCCCGGCTTTTTGTTGTGGGTTAGTCGGTCTTAAACCCTCACGGGGTCGAATTTCTCATGCTCCCGTTGGGGACTATCAAAATGGTATTTCGACTCACGGGCCGATCGCTCGGACGGTTGCAGATGCGGCGGCATTGCTGGATGTAATGTCAGGTTATGTGACGGGAGATCCCTATTGGTTGCCCACTCCGACAATATCATTTCTGCAAGCGACTCAACAACCCATAGGCTGTTTACGAATTGCCTTTTCAACGAAAATTCCCCCGGTTGGTGAGGCTTCAGAGGGTTGTGCAGAAGCAGTGACGCAAACGGTGCAGCTTTTAGAAGAAATGGGACACCAAGTTGAACGGGGTTGTCCAGATTTTACCGAGTTGATTGAACCGTTTAAAGCGGTTTGGCAGGCGGGTGTGGCGGCATCGGGCATTCCCAAGGATTTACTGACGCCGATGAACCAATGGCTACTCGAACAAACGGGTTCAGCCGGGGATTATTTACGGGCTGTTGGTCAAATGCAGGTGGCGGCTCGTCGGATTGTGGCATTTTTTGATCAGTTTGATGTGTTGGTACTGCCGACTTATATGCACACCGCCATTCGGGTGGGAGAATATGAAGATTTGACTCCCGAAGAGACGATCAAACGGATTATCAATTGGATTGCGCCTTGTCCGCCTTTTAATGCCACAGGTCAACCTGCGATCGCTATTCCCACAGGTTTGAGTGCTGAAGGATTACCTGTTGGGGTGCAATTGATCGGTAAACCGGCTGACGAAACAACGTTGATTGCAATCGCCGCACAACTCGAGGCGGCTAGACCTTGGAATTATCGTCCTACGGCAATTTATTAGACCTAGCAATCCAGGGTGAGGGGGTTGGGGAAAAATAGAGTCTGAATTTATAGGGGTATTTCAATTAAAAATTCGGCTCCCTCTCCCGGTACTGAAATGCAGCTTAACTGCCCCTGATGTTTTTCGACGATAATCGAGTAGCTAATGGATAATCCCAAACCCGTCCCACTTCCCACAGGCTTGGTGGTAAAAAAGGGATCAAATATCTTATTAAGCACTGAGTTTTCCATCCCGGGTCCGTTATCAGCAATACTAATCACCACGTTTCGAGCCTCATTAACAAAAGTCCGAATAATAATGGTTGGTTTTTGAGGACTATCGGAGCGGTTTTCTGGTGTCTGTCGCAAAGCGTCTATGGCATTACTGATAATATTCATAAACACTTTATTGAGTGCGGATATGTAGCACTTGACTAAAGGCAGTTTACCATATTCTTTAATTAATGTAATTTCGGGATCTTGATCATTGGCTTTCAGGCGATGCTGCAAAATTAACAGCGTGTTATCAATACCGGAATGAATGTCAACGGGTTTTATTTTGGCTTCGTCTAAGCGGGAAAAGTTCTGAAGAGAGTTGACAATTTTGCAGATGCGATCGCTGCCGATCTTCATTGATGCCAAAAGTTTAGGCAAATCATTAAGCAGAAATTCTAGGTCAATTTCTTCTATTTTGGCTTGAATTTCCGGTTGGGGTTGAGGATAGATTTCTTGGTATAAGTTAATCAACTCAATTAAGGAGGTCAGATACTCATTAGCATAGGTGAGATTGCCGTAAATAAAGTTAACTGGATTGTTAATTTCATGGGCTATTCCGGCAACAAGCTGCCCTAAGCTCGACATTTTTTCGGTTTGAATGAGTTGGGATTGAGTGGAGTAAAGTTTTTGCAGAGTCGTTTCGAGTTGCGTTGCCTTAGTTCTTAACTCTAGGGTGCGTTCTTCTACTTTCTGCTCTAAAGTATAGGAATATTCCTCTAATTTGTTATAAAGATTCGCATTTTCTAAGGAAATAGCGGCTTGGGTGGTTAAGACTTTGAGAATTTCTAGGCGACTTTGGGTAAATACTCCGGGTGTCAGATTATTTTCTAAATAAACAATCCCTATTAATTTTCGGGAGTTGATGATCGGAACACAGAGTAAACTTTTGGGTCGTTGCTGTTGAATATAAGCATCTGATGCGAAAGAAGTCTGAGTGCTGGCATCATCAATGACTAAAGTTTCCTGAGTACGAGACACATAATTAATCAAAGAAAGGGGAATATCTGGGCTTGATTCTATCGGCAGTGATTCCAGTACCAGACTTTGAATCTCTGTATTTTCTCCTCTAAAAAATGCCGTTGCTTCTATGACTAAATTGTTCCCTTTGAGTAAAATTAAAACACATTTATCTGCCCCAGCATTTTCCATCACCACTTGCACTAAAGTCGAAAATAATTGCTCGAGTTGAATTTCACTCGAGAGGGCTTGAGAGGCTTTGAGAATAGTCGCGAAATCAAGGAAGTTAGAATTATTAGTAGAGAGATTTGTTTGGATGGTTTGATTGAGGAAGTCAGATTGCTTGACGGTTGAAGTGCAGTTTTCGCCCTGGCGAAAACGATTCTGTTGTATTTGCCAAATCGCAGTTAGAAGTTGGGGATAGCGTTTTTCTAGGTCTTCAATTTTGGCTTTTGCTCCCCAATAGGAATAGCAGTAGTAGGCTTCTTGCAGATAAGTGCTTGCGACTTTTTCTTTACCCCAATCCAGGTAAAATTTAGCAGCGAGTTCATTAGCGAGTGCTTCTTCTTGGATATATTGATTTTCTTTTGCACCCGAAATAGCTTGGTCATAAAGATCAATTGCTTCTAATTTTTTTCCCAAAACTCTGCATTTTTCGGCGGCTACTAAATCAACTTTATGCTGGTGATTCATCGGAGCATAATCCGCCCAATGCAGTAACTGAATTTGGTTTTGTGCGACTCGTTGTAATCCTTCTGATTCCTCGTTTAATGGCTGACGCAATTGTGCTAGAGCAATCAAAGAATCGTAGAAATAAAACACAGCTTCACCAAAGGTTCCAGCCCCTACTTGTAAATACTTTCTAAACTCTGTGGTATAGTTTTCTGCTTGCTCGATTTCTCCAAACCAGAAGCAAAATGTCAGTTTATACAAATAGAATAAATACACGCCATAAAGATCGTTATTTGAGAGCAGCACAGATAGAAATTCTGTTTCTTGAATGGCTTCTCCTGATAAAATTTCAGGATGCTCATCTCCCTCCAATAAATTTAAAATTGATTGCCAAGTAATCCGACAATAATTGGCTGCTGTTAATTGGTTTAACTGGGCTAAACCCTGAGTATAGGTGCGAGTTTCTTGTTGCAAAATCCCCAAAGGCTGACTGCACCAAAAAGAATAGTTGCAAACCGTACTAGCACTATAACCCGCATATTCTAGATAGCCAAGTTCTACACCAATTGTATAACTATCTTGTAAGAAAGGCAAGGTTTCTTTAATATGAAAGGTTCGGTGCAACATAAAGGTTCCGACGATATTAAAGACTTCAGGTTTGACTGATTTTAGATTTAATTTAGCAATAACTTTCAGGGCTAACTGACTAAACTTTGTGGCAGTATTGACATCTTGAAATAGATTACATAAAATAATACTATAAGACGTATAACCAAAAGCCGAAGCTGATGTGTTTCCGTACTGAATGGAGAGTTTGACGCACAAGGAAACTAACAACGGGTACAAAGGAGAACCACTGATGTAAGCGGCTGCCATAATGCTACTCCCAATCTGAATAATCGCCAGTTTTTCAACATCCGTCATCACAGATAAGTTAACTAAATCTTCGATTTCTCGGTTGCCAATCAGTTCTGTTATCTCTTGAAATGACTGTTGAATATCTGTTTGAGTCGGTGTTTCAGGAAATATTACATCGAGTTGTTGGAGGAGAGATAGAGCAATTGCAACGGCTTCAGCAGATTGATTTCGGGAGACATTAGATTGAACTTTGATTCGGTAAACATTCACTTGTTCGAGTAAAGAATGGGCTTGTTCAATCACAAGATTAATAAACGTTTCCATCTCTTCAAAGTCACCGCATAGAGAAGCAATTTCTGCCGCTAATTCATGCAGATCCAGGGTCATTTGATAATGTCGTTGCCAAGCTTCACTTCCGAGCAAATTTAGCCCAATCTGGGCATATTCACGGGCGGCTTGATAGGCGGTGGCGGTTCTAGCTTTACGACAGGCTGTAAGATTAAGTTGAGCTAATTCATCTCGTTCTGTTGGTTCAGTAATCAGAGAGGTTCCATAGTTTAATTGATTCACCAGTTCAAAAATTCGTTCTTCTCTTGTTTCTGGGCAAATTTGTTGTAAAAGTAGTTTTCCGATGCGATAATGGGTATGCTGTTTTTGGTGAGCAAGAATTAATGAATAGGCGGCTTGTTGAATGCGATCATGCAGAAATCGATAAGGAACGGTAATCGTTTGATCGATTGGCTGCATCTCCGTTTCTGCTTGGAAAAACTTGTAGCTTTCATTAATGGGTACAATTAATCCTTCTTGCAATGCTCTCCATAAATCAGTCGCCGTTTCTACTTCTGACTGTTCGGAAACAATTGCCAAAGTCTGCAAATCAAATTGCGCTCCAATACAAGCGGCTAATTTCAAAATATTTTGAGTCTCAGTTGGCAATTTTTGTAACTGTAAAGCCATAAACTCAACGACATCATTCGTCAAACTTTGGGCTTTAACTTTGCTAATATCACATTGCCAATATCCTGCATCTAAATTGAATTTAATCAGTTGATCATCATACAGTGCTTTCAGAAACTGGGTTGTAAAAAAGGGATTTCCCCGAGTTTTTTGATAAACTAATTCGGTTAAGGGTTGCGCTAGGGCTAATTGACAATTCAAGGTATCCGCTATCAATTGATTAATATCTCTCTGACTCAAGGGATTTAGGGTAATCGTGTTAACAGTTACCCCGGTTTTTTTGAGTTCATTGACAGCAAGAATAAACGGATGAACAGGCGACACTTCGTTATCCCGATAGGCTCCCAAAATTAACAAGTGATCTGCATCATTCATTAGCAGTTGTAATAACTTGAGCGATGCTAAATCTGACCATTGCAAGTCATCCAAAAAAATCACCAATGGATGTTCAACACTGGTAAAAACTTGAACAAATTTTTGGAAGAATAGATTAAACCGATTTTGAGCCGCACTTCCCGATAGTTCTAGGATTGCGGGTTGTTTTCCAATTAGGAGTTCAAGTTCGGGAATGACGTCAATAATAACTTGTCCATTTTCTCCTAATGCTTGCAATATTTTTGCTTTCCATTGTTGCAATTTAAGAGCGCTTTCCGTCAAAAGCTGCCCGATTAAATCTCGAAAGGCTTGTACAAATGCACTAAAAGGAATATTCCGATTAAATTGGTCATATTTTCCTTTGATAAAATAACCTCTTTGCCTGACAATCGGTTTATGAACTTCATTAATCACTGCGGTTTTACCAATCCCCGAAAATCCGGCAACTAGCATCAGTTCCGCTCTTCCTTCTGGGGGATTACTAACTCGTTCAAAGGCATTTAATAACGTTTCAACTTCAGTTTTTCGACCATAGAGCTTTTCAGGAATCATAAAGCGCTCTGATAAATCTCGTTTTGCAATCGTAAAGCTGGCAATTTCACCTGTAGATTGAAGTTGATACCAACAAGTTTCTAAATCCTGTTGAAGTCCCAAAGCGCTCTGATAACGATCTTCAGCATTTTTTGCCATCAACTTCATCACAATATCAGACAATACGCTAGGGATTTCGGGATTCAATTGTTGCAAAGTTGGGGGAAGTTTGGCGATATGACAGTGAACCAATTCCATTGGATCATCCGTATTAAATGGCAATTTGCCGCTCAATAATTGATAGAACGTTACTCCCAAAGAATAGAAGTCACTGCGATAATCAATTCCTCGATTCATTCGTCCTGTTTGTTCGGGTGAGAGGTAAGCGAGTGTGCCTTCAAGGATGTTGGGATTCTGAATTTCTTGAGTTTCTTTTGGTAATAATGAAGAAATAGAAAAGTCAATAATTTTGATTTCAAGACTTGTCGGGTTAATCAGAATATTGGCGGGTTTGAGATCTTTGTGAATCACTCGCGCCCCTTGTAATTTGTGTAGAGTCTCAACAATTTGAATGGCGATGGGCAGAAATTGGCCGACTGTTAGGGGTTGTGTTTGAATGTATTGGCTGAGAGAAATTCCGCCAAAATCTTCCATGACTAAAACATAACCATTTTTATAGGGTTCGAGACTATAAGGTTTAATAATATTGGGAATATTTACTAGGTTGTGAGTAATCGTATATTGGTTTTTAAACTGTACTAAATCGCTAAAACTCGGATAGGGGTTTCGTAAAATTTTCAGAACAACAGGTTGATCATTCCTGTTTTTTCTCCCTCGATAAACCAAGGTTCGAGAACCATTATGCAGTTGTTCTATAATTTGATATCCGGTAATTTTGGGTGTGTTCATTTTCATAATAATTTTGTGTATTTTAAGAGGTTTTTTGGAGATAGCAATCACTTGGACTTAGGAACTATTTTTCAATCCTGAATTTTTAATTATTAAAGATTTTATCCAATTAATTTAACAACTGTCATCTGAACAAATTCTGCGGCTCATTCTAGCACCCGATTCGCCAAGGTAGTGTATTTTACATCGCATCCATCCCGACTTTAAACGACGCTTAACCCCCTAAACCGATCAAAACGCTTGGGAAACTGGCTAACTACCACTTTTCCGACTGAAGTCTTTCTCTATATTATTAATTATATTTTTCAGTTTTAAAAATAAAAAAATATTAAAACTCTAGGAAACATTAAAAATTCGGAAAAGATAATATTCTTTACAATTAGAGATCAAATTAAAGACATAGCAGTACCTATTAAGTTTAGGACATTCTTTTGTTCCCAAGGAAATTCGCTGGGGACTCACCCACAGCCAACACCCCGCCAGACTCTCAAGCTGTTTGTCAACCTGTTAACTTGAGCTGTTAAGCTAGATTGTCAGCATTTAGCTGCACAAATAAGATAGACAAGGATTTTAGTTAATCTTTGTTGTTTGTATTAGAACTCAACTAAAAACGTGAAATTCCTTGTGTTTCGTCGTTCGGAACCATCAACTCCTAAACCTCAAAAGCCACCCGGATCAGGTTTAGGAACGTTTGGTGGTGTTTATACACCCTCGATTCTAACAATCTTGGGGGTGATCATGTACTTGCGGTTTGGGTGGGTTGTTGGACAAGTTGGTTTAGGCGCAACCTTGCTCATTGTTACCCTCTCAACCTCCATTACCTTTTTAACATCCCTATCCATTTGTGCGATCGCCACGGATCGAGTGGTTCGTACTGGAGGCGCTTATTATATGATTAGTCGCTCCTTGGGGATAGAGTCTGGCGGTGCTGTCGGTATTCCGCTTTATTTTGCTCAAGCTATTTCAGTGGCGTTGTACACCATTGGTTTTGCAGAAAGTCTGAAGATTACATTTCCGCAGTTGGATGTCCGGGTTGTGGCGTTAATTACTACAATTCTGGTAACGATTGTGGCGATCAAATCCGCAGAAGTGGCAATTAAAGCTCAGTATTTCATTATGGCTGCGATCGCCTTATCGCTGGTTTGTTTCGTCGGTGGAGCCATCTCACTTCCCCTACCTGTAGCCGTCACAGACATCGAATTAGAAATTGTCAATAACACGGCTAAAGTGGGATTTTGGCCTGTATTTGCGGTGTTCTTTCCGGCTGTTACCGGAATTATGGCGGGGGTGAATATGTCAGGAGATTTACGAGATCCGACAAAATCCATCCCGGTTGGCACCTTAGCGGCGGTGATTACGGGTTACATCATTTATATGGTGATTCCGATCTTTTTGTGGAAAGGGGCGGAAACGGGGGCTTTATTGGCTGATCCGTTGATTATGAAGCGCATCGCCTGGTGGGGGCCTTCGGTTTTATTAGGCGTATGGGGAGCAACATTATCGAGTGCTTTAGGCAGTATTTTAGGGGCGCCTCGGGTATTGCAAGCCTTAGCGCGAGATGGAATTTTACCCACTTGGTTACGTTTCATCGGAACCGGAAGCGGAGAACAAGATGAACCCCGGATTGCGACGGTGGTGACTTTGGGTTTTGTGTTAGTAGCAGTAGCAGTGGGAGATTTAAACCTAATTGCTCCGGTTCTCAGTATGTTCTTTCTGACTACTTATCTGGTTTTAAATTTAGCCGCAGGAATTGAAAGTTTCCTCAGAAGTCCTTCCTTTCGTCCCTCTTTTAAGGTTCATTGGCTGTTTTCTCTCTTGGGTGTAGTCGGCTGTTTGGGCGTGATGTTTTTGATTGATGCTGTGGCGACGGTTATGGCGGCGATGATTGTGTTTAGCATCTATATCTGGCTGGAACGTCGAGAACTGGAGGCGGCTTGGGGAGATGTTCGCCAAGGAATTTGGATGGCGTTAATCCGGCGGGGGATCATGCAACTGAGTTATGCTCCCGATACCAAAAATTGGCGTCCTCACATTTTAACGTTCTCCGGCGCTCCGACGAAACGATGGCATTTAGTTGAACTGGCATCTACTTTTACTCACAACCGCAGTTTATTTACGCTCTGTACCGTTTTACCGAGTGGTTCTCGTGATCCCGTTCAATGTAGTGAAATGGAGGCTACACTGCGCGAATATTTGGAGAAGCGAGGGATTCAAGGGTTGGTACGAGTGATTACGGCAGTTGATCCGTTTATTGGCGCTCAACAGTTGGTTGATGCTTATGGGATTGGGCCACTTATTCCCAATACAGTGCTGTTAGGGGATAGTCAATCTTCTCAACGCCGGGATTCATATTGTCAGATGATTGCTGAACTCAATAAACGAGAACGAAGTATCATTATTTTTCGCTCCAATCAGTCTGAGTTTAAAAGTCGAAAACGAATTGATCTGTGGTGGGGAGGCTTAAATGCGAATGGGGGATTGATGTTAATTTTGGCTTATCTGTTACGAACGAGTATTGATTGGCGGGGTGCGGAGATTTATTTGAAGTTAGTTGTTCCTGATGAAATGGCGGCTCAGGCGGCTCGTTTGAATTTAGCAGAACTTGTCCAACAGTTGAGGATTGGAGCAACGCCCAATGTGATTGTTTCTCAGGGAAAAACGTTTCCTGAAATTTTACATTCCTCTTCAGCAAATGCCGATTTAGTTTTCTTGGGGATGGCTCAACCGTCTCCTGAGTTAAATTATCCTGAATATTACGAAGGTTTGCAACAAATGGCTGAAGGTTTACCGCCAACAATTTTTGTTTTAGCGGCTCCGAATTTTGCCTTCGCTGAAATTTTGCAAGAAACAACTCCCCCTAAATAGTCAAGGAGATGATCAGAGCTGCAATTCCTACAGTTTATACTGATAATCCGACGCCTGAGAGTCTATTTTCTCTCAAATCTCGTCGGATTTTATTTGGGTATAGCAATCTTGACAAGCAGCAAGCTTCATCTAACTACAAATAAGTTGTAAACACGCTGCCTGCTCATGGCTGGATTTACCTATTTTGGGGTAGAATTTTGCCGTTTATTCTATTAGATTAGTTTGAGTAAACCCATCTGTAGCCGATCTCGTAATCGCTGAATTTTATGATTTTCTTCATGGCTGATTGAAGGCTGGATTCGGCTCAAAGTATGCAGTAATTTTTGATCGCTGCGAGTCAGTCGCCCGGTGGCGATAATCCGATCAATGACTTTCCCAATGGTGAGAGGGTTTAAAGCAGACATAGCTTGAGAATTCATACTCAATTCAGGTGCGAGGGTTTGTTTTGTCTGTAGATAGGCACAAAAAAACTTAAAATCTTGCTCTCTTGTTCATCCCTGCTTTCTCAAGCAATGAGAATTTTAAATTTAGTTCTGCCTTCTACTTGCCTTATTCTTCAGATTAAGTCGAACAAAATGTTCTGTCAGTAAGAATTAAGTGATGAACTGTTTAACTGTCTAGAGCTAAAAGTAAGCTAAAAGTAAGCTAAAAGTTATATATTTGTTAGATATTTTTCCAACAGTGAGTGAGTGCTGACGATTAGCAACAAAAATAGGTAATTCTTACAGTTATGGCTTAAAAAATTAAGAATAATTTTGTTAAAATAGGCTTCAAAAGCTTTTTTAGAGGGATTAACAGGTTTTTTTATACACTGTTAAATATTGTTGTTCGCTTTTTTACCACGAAAAAACTAGGGAGCTATAACCACGAGGCTACAACTCCATATTTTGATTTTTAACACCTTTTAAAAACCGAATCTAGACAAGGCTTAAAAATCCTTAAATTAGAGATAACTTACTTGGTTCTTTTGTTGGAGTCGTCCTCAAAGGTACTCTCGGCAACTTCTGGATACAATTCACCCCATTCTTTTAAGGCTTCTGCTGATTCTCCCGCGATTCTTTTAATTCGTTGACCGGGCGCATTTTCTGTTTCCATTGCTTCGGCTTGCCATTCACCTGTTGTTTTTGGGCGTTCGGAATCGTCTTGATGTATAATGTTATCAACTTTATGGGTAACAGCTTGGCTCTGGCGTTCAGAAAGACCTGTTGTTAATAGTAGAGATCCCACTAATATCACACTTAGAAAATGTTTAACCTGAAATGTCTTAGCCCAATTGGTTATGTGAGTATATATTCCTGACAGAAAATTGATCATGTGAAAACTCCTGTAGTTCATTTTTCATACTTCTGTTATCGTTTCGGAATTCGATTCATTAACTCAAAGCACAGACTAGCTCTGATTTTTAAGTCAATTGAACGATCCGAGAACTAACTTAATATTACCGATGGAGTCGGAAGTCCGCCTCTAACGAAAGTGATAGATTTTCACTCAACAACAGAGTCTCCAAGGGTGAGGCTACCGAAGACCCTAATTTTTGAGAAGAAAACCGTTATCGCTCTGGGTTTTGATGATGTTAAAGCCTGATTGTGATATCATGTGGGGTTAAACTCATTCACCTCAATAAAATTTGTTGACAATTGCCTGAAAAATTTCAAACATTTTTAACTTCTATTAAAGAAATATAAATCGTGCAGAAATCTAAGAGATCCGGGACAAAAAAGCAATCATTTACAGAGGTAATTCTCCCAGCAGGCATCGCCAGACTGTAGCGAGTTAATCACATTTCTGTAAACAAGCGTGATATAAATCAATCGGCAATCCTGCTTTAACAAAATATGCAACTTCGCGCCAATGTCTCGATCCGGACAATCTCTGCTGAGAATGAGTAAAGTAAAATCAGAAAAAGAAAAAACAAATGCCAGAAAGTGTGAGAGCGAATGAAAGTTGAGGAAGCCTTAGCCATTTTAGAGAGAACTTTACCCCCAGGTTCGTTAAACACCGTTAAAACCCTCGTCTTTCGACAGTCCTGGGAAGGGAAAGGCTATGCCGATATTGCTGAAGATGCAGGTTATGACCCCGATTATATCAAGGGCGTGGCAGCAGGACTGTGGCATTCACTCTCAGAGGTACTCGGACAAAAAGTCACGAAGAAAAATTTTCGCTCTCTGCTGATTCAGCGCTATAGTAGTACCGTAGAAGCGATGCCGGCAACAGCACTCCCCTCACTCGCCCCCATTCCACACGAAAGCTATCTTTCCCCAAGTCGCAGTTTTGAGGACAACCGTTCATCCCCCCTGCAAAACCGTTGGGAATGGGGAGAAGCACCAGATGTATCGGTTTTCTATGGACGTACTGCTGAACTTGCTCAACTCCAAGAGTACATTCAAACCGCTTCGGTACGACTGTTAGCGGTGATGGGGATGGGCGGTATGGGAAAAACAGCCCTCGTGGTTAAACTGGTGGAACAACTCAAAAGCGAGTTTGATGTGGTCATTTGGCGATCGCTGCGTTACGCACCTGCACCGGAAACCGTTTTAACTCAGCTTTTGTCTTTTTTGTCTCCTTCAAGTTCCGAAACCACCACCACACTAACACCTGCGACAACGGCTTCTACGGGTTCAACATCTCTCAGCGAGATGGGAGAATTAATTCGCTTGTGTCGGACTTATCGTTGTTTAATTGTCTTGGATAATGTCGAAACGATTTTGGAGGAAGGCACCACAGGACGCTATCGCCCCGGATATGAAGGATATGGTGAACTCTTTCGAGTCATGGGAGAAACAGTTCATCAAAGTTGTTTGCTTTTGACTTCCCGAGAAAAACCCCCAGAAATTGCAGCGTTTGAAGGAACCGGACAGGCGGTGCGTTCATTTTTATTGGAAGGTTCACCCGATGCGGCGATCGCCTTACTTGATCCTTTGTACGGTTCACCGGAACAAAAAAAATGTCTGTGTGAACTCTATAGTTACAGTCCTCTGGCGTTAAAGATTGTTTCGAGTTCAATTCAAGATCTGTTTGAAGGTGAAATTACTCAATTTTTAGAACATCGTTCGGTGATTTTTAACGGAATTCGCCGACTCCTTGATCCGCAATTTCAGCGTTTATCTGCGTTGGAAATGACAATTATGTTCTGGCTAGCCATTGATCGCGGACAAACGACTGTTAAACAGTTGCATCGAGACTTAATTCCGCCTGTGTCTCAAGCGAGTATTTTACAGGCTTTAGAGTCTTTAAGCTGGCGATCGCTTGTTAAAAGAGAAGGACGAAAAAGGGCGGATACCAGCAAAAAAAAGACGGAAGAAAATTATTATATCATCGAACCGATGGTGATGGAATACCTGACTCACTGTCTAACGGAAGAAATTGTTCACGAGTTAACAACTGGAGAAATCAAGCAATTTTTTACTCATACGCTGATCAAAACAACCGTTGATCGAAGCGTGCGAGAACATCAACGGGCTTCGATTTTAGAACCAATTGCCCGAGCGCTGCAAATGACCTTTAGTTCTTCAAGAGCCTTATTAGAACAACTTCAAACCATTTTAGAGCGACTGCGACAAATGGAAAAGCAGGGATCGGGTTATGGCGTGGGAAATTGGCTGAACCTTTGTGTCAGACTGCAAATTGATCTCAGTGGTTATGATTTTTCTCATCTAACAGTTTGGCACGCCGATTTACAGCAGGTGAATTTACATCATTGTAATTTTGCCTATGCGAATCTTTCCCATTCTATTTTTGCCACCAATGGGGGTGAGATGACAGCCCTCGATTTTAGTCAAGACAATACTGAATTAGCAACGGGAAATATCTGGGGGGAAATCCGGCTTTGGTCACTGCGGTCTGGGAGTCAGCAACGGTTGATCAGTCCATCCCATCGTGGGGCTGTAACGGCAGTGGCTTGGAGTCGGGATCAACAAACCCTTGCTAGTAGTAGTCAAGATGGCACGATTCGTCTCTGGGATGTACAGACAGGTCATTGTCGTCAGGTGTGGTCAGGACATCATGGCGGTGTGAATGCTTTGGCTTGGAGTCCTTTGGGGCAGATGTTGGCAACCTGTGGCGAGGATGGGATGATTCGGTTGTGGGATGTCCGCCGAGGGACGGTGTACACCGAGATAGAAGTCAAAAGTCAGGTGAATGCGATCGCGTTTAGTTCTAATGGTATCTTGGCGAGTGGCAATCAGGACTCAACGATTGAGTTATGGGATGTCAACACTGGGGATTGTTTGAGAAGCTGTAGCGGACATCAAGGGGGGGTGAGTTGTGCGATCTTTGCCTCGGTTCATTCTCCCTGGGAGGGTTTAGAGATGGCAACCTCACCGAATGGCACGGCGTTATTTGCAACAGAGGGATTAAGCGATGAGGTGAATAGTCTTAAACGACTTGAGGTTGCACCGATTTTGGTGAGTGCAAGTCGCGATTGCACGCTGAAACTGTGGGATATTAGTACAGGAAGCTGTTTGCAAACCTGGCGGGGTCATACTCACGGGATTGAGTCGATCGCCAATAGTCTTGATGAACCGATTTTAGCCAGTGGCAGTGAGGATGGTACGGTGAAATTGTGGAACCGACACACGGGACAGTGTTTGAAAACGTTACACCACACCCCTGATCCGATTCGTGCTTTAGCCTTTAGTCCGAATGGTCAGATCTTAGCAATTGGCACGGGTGAAGGGACGATTCAGCTTTGGAATGTACAAACGGGGCAGTATCAAGAGACGTTGAGGGCTTCGGGTGCCTACGAACAGATGAATATTACAGGGGTGACTGGTTTAACGGTTGAACAGATCAATCGGATTGTTGCCCTGGGTGCCTTGACCTCAAGTGCTGATTGACTTTCAGCGATTCTCTGGAAACTAATGAGAAAGACTTGCAATAAACTAAAAGTTCTGTTAATCTAGAATTGAGGTCAAAAGTTTGGTGGGTGCAAGCTTTGAATGGGTCAGAACTTCTCAAGTGTTGGAAGTGATAGGCTGATACTGAGTAGATCTGACTTGCTCTCAATTGGAATGTTCCAATTAATGATAAAAACTCTTAATAATTTAAGAGCGATAAATTTAACCAAAACAGACAACCTCTATGTTGGTGAAGCGATAAAAAGTTTGCGGAAAGTGCAATTGTTCGCAATTCAATTGTGATTCTAGCAATAACTCAGACAAAAAATACAGAGGAGAAATGGGCTTGACATCCCCATCTCCTCTTTTTTTTGAGAAGAAAAACCACCAAGGCACAGAGACACCAAGATCTTGTGTTTTTTCTCTGAAAAAATGAATTTTTTAATGACAATAACTCTTAAGAAAAACAGAATAAATAAGAATGAGTCGCATTTAGCTGGCATCATAAGCCTATGCAGTTACAGAAGGAGACCCGCTAACAATGCAAAGTTACGGCAAATCTGAAATTCAATACGGTTGGTGGGCTGGAAATGCCCGCTTCGCGAACCAATCTGGTTTGTTTATTGCTGCCCACGCCGCCCAAGCTGCTTTAATTACTTTTTGGGCGGGAGCGTTTACTTTATTTGAAATTTCCCGGTTTTCCCCGGAAATTCCGATGGGTGAACAAGGTTTAATTCTTCTGCCCCATCTGGCAACGTTAGGCTTTGGTGTGGGTGAAGGGGGTATGATTGTTGATACCTATCCCTATTTTGTGATTGGTGTGGTTCACCTGATTTCCTCGGCGGTTTTCGGGGCGGGAGCGTTGTTTCATACGTTCAAAGCGCCTGAAAATCTCAAAGATAGTTCCAGTCAGGCGAAAAAGTTTCATTTTGAGTGGAACAACCCCAAACAATTGGGGATTATTTTAGGGCATCACCTGCTATTTTTGGGTGCTGGGGCGTTATTGTTGGCAGCAAAAGCCATGTTTTGGGGCGGACTTTACGATGCCACAACTCAAACGGTTCGCACAATTAACCATCCTACCCTTGATCCGTTTATTATTTACGGCTATCAAACCCATTTTGCCTCCCTCAATAGTTTAGAAGACTTAGTAGGGGGTCATATTTATGTGGGTGCGCTGTTGATTTTAGGCGGAATTTGGCACATCGTTAAAGAACCCTTACCTTGGGCGAAACGGGTGTTAATCTTCTCTGGAGAAGCGATTCTTTCTTATTCTTTGGGCGGAATTGCTTTAGCGGGGTTTGTGGCGGCTTATTTCTGTGCCGTGAATACTTTGGCTTATCCGGTGGAATTTTATGGCCCTGTTCTCGATATTAAGTTGGGGATAACGCCCTATTTTGCCGATACGGTGGAACTTCCACTCGGCGCCCACACCTCTCGCTGTTGGCTGGCTAATGCTCATTTCTTTTTAGCGTTTTTCTTCTTGCAGGGCCATCTGTGGCACGCTTTACGGGCAATTGGTTTTGACTTCAAACGGGTTGAACAAGCTTTTGATGGGGCGGGAACTCCCCCGACAACGGTTGTTGAAGAATAACTGATTTAGCCATAAACCGGGTTTTTCTCACCCTGATTGATTTTTCTGGGGTAAGGTGATAGATTTAGTTATTGAGAGAGTCTATCAACTTTACCCCACTTTTCACCCATAAAGCTAGCTAAATCAGGGTTTTTAGCAACAAACGGGTGCAGATTTAAAAAAATAATTGCAAAATACTTGCAATAAACTATCAGATCTGTTAATTTAGAATCAAGGAGAGTGAGAAAAGTTAGTCAAGGCACAGACCAACAACAACTCAGCAAATCTTCCTAGTTATTGAGAATTTATTCTATTAATCACCCATAAATTCAGCCCAAGTTGAAGAACAGAACCCTTTCCTCTGTTTAAACCTTAACGCTGAAGACTATTTTGGGGTCTAACTTTACTCAAGGAGAAATCATGTCAAAAATCGGTTTATTTTTCGGGACAACAACCGGAAAAACAGAAGGTGCGGCGGAAATGATTCAAGCAGAATTTGGAGAAGACATTGTTGAGATCCATGATATTGCTGAAGCAGAATTAGAAGAATTCCAACAGTATGATTGTCTAATTATTGGCTGTCCGACTTGGAATATTGGCGAACTTCAAAGTGATTGGGATGGCTTGTTTGATGAACTGGATCATGTCGATTTTACCACAAAAAAAGTCGCCTATTTTGGGACGGGAGATCAAATTGGTTATGCCGATAACTTTCAAGATGCGATGGGAATGTTAGAAGAAAAAATTGCCGGTTTAGGCGGAACAACTGTAGGACACTGGCCTGTAGAGGGTTATGAACATGAAGCCTCAAAAGCCGTTAAAAATGGTAAATTCGTGGGTTTAGCCTTAGATGAAGATAATCAGTCTGAACTGACAGAAAAACGGATTAAAAGTTGGGTTAAACAACTTCAGACGGAGTTTGGAATTTAACCCTTAAAAACCACAAGATCGAGATGAGTTAGAGTCATAGCTTCAGACAATATCCTCAACACACCTTAACTCATCTCTAACTGCATGAAGTTTTTTTAAAATAGAATATCAAAAACCGTTTTATTAAAAACAGTTTGCTGTTTAAACCGTCAATCTATCCAATGGAGTAACAATGATGTCACGTCTACCTGATGTTCTCTGGTTGAATACGAGTCCGAGTTTACGACACTTTGACCAAGAATTAGTCAATCAATTATCCCAAACAGTTCGACTGGGGTATTGGGAATATCGTCAAACTTTAGACGAACCCAGTTGTCTAAATACCGCAGTAACATTAGTCCATGATTATCTCAAATCCCATGATAAACCGATTCATTTAATCGGTCATAGTACAGGGGGATTACTGGGATTAATGTATGCCAAAAAATATCCAGAACGAGTTAAATCTTTAACGTTATTATCAGTTGGAGTTCATCCCACAGTTGACTGGAAAGCGCATTATTATGTGCAGCTTCAATTATTACCTTGTAGTCGTCAAGTTCTGCTTGAACACACCGTTGAAACGTTGTTTGGATATCAGAAACCCACAACCCGACAACGTTTAATGTCAATGCTAGATCGAGACTTAACACAGTCCCTTTCAGTGCATTCTTTAATGCAGCGAATGAGTATGACACCCATCCCGGTTTCGGTGCCTTTGATGGCTTGTGGAAGCGAAGATGATGTGATTGTTGATGAGCAGGAATTACAAGGCTGGAGAAGTATGTTAAAACCCGGTGATCGCGTTGTTCAAGTGCCTCAAGGGGGTCATTTTTTCCATCACTTTTTTCCTCAATTGATTCAAGACAAAATCCTCAACTTTTGGTCAGATATTGAATCGTTCTCTAATCAAGGTGAATCTCGAACTCCGATGATTTCCCTGAAACACTAAGTTCTTCGCAAAAAACCATGAACTGTTGATTTTGAGGTCATAACTTTGATGATTCCAGTGGTTCTACTGAGTGTAATTCTACATCCTGTTCGCTTGCTTTATTCGATGAGTGCTTTGGGATTAATGGTATTGTTTTTTTGGAGTCTACAGCTAGCCTTTAGAGAAGGAATAATTCATCTCAAACGCTTACATAGCATTCCTTGTAGTGGCTGTGCTTACTTTACCGGAGATTATCGCCTAAAATGTACCGTTCATCCCAAAATGGCACTCACAGAAGAGGCATTAGAATGTCGTGATTTTGAGTTAAACCGAGACAAAAGATTACGCTTACAAGAAGTTTATTCTTCCCATTGTGGTGCGGCTAATGTTGTGCGTAATTTCCAACGTCCTTCAGGATGAATCAGTTCTAAAACACCACTGGATAATTCTTGTTTGAGATAGGGACTCTCTAACACCGCCCAATTTCCTAAGACCCTTTCTTGATCATTAACAGTTCCCCCTCCAATACCGCCATTGGGTTCATAAATCAATTCTAAGCGATCGCCTGTGACCGATTTATAGGATAATTGACCTAGATTCGTCCATAGGCGATCATTAATTTGTGTTTGGTCTAAACGACGAGTTAAAGCTTCCAAAGTGGGCGCATCCTTGAGAGAAACAACTTCAGTGATCCAAGCAGTATTCACCCCATTCGCAGCTAATACTTGGGTGTCAGCATATTTTTCGGAAACTTGCGGTTTCCAGTCTATTGTGTCTCCCCAAACCCTAACACATAACCAAACATTTTCAACTTGCCAAATATACCAATTATTATGTTGTTGGGGTTCACCATAACGAGTCGGAAGCACTAAATGAGAACGAGTTGGAACTCCGGCAGAAATATCCCGTTCATTCAATCTTAATTGATAGACAACGGTTCCTTTTTCCTGCAAAAATTGATCACCCGGAGAATTCCCCGCAGCTATCGGACTGTGATAGGTTCCGCCCAAACGCACCACCGCATTCTTAACGCCTTTCGGGTCACGAATCACCAGTTTATAAGTCGTGTATTGAGCGTTAATGGTTCCTGTTACTTGATAAGAACGTTGGGGAATTAACAGCGTCGCTAAACTGTAGTCTTCAGTGATATAAAACGTTTCCCAAAATTGATTACTTTGATGATAACTATAATAATTAGGATGACTCGCTTTCAATAAAAACGGCAACCGCACTTCTTTCTTCGCTAAAGCCGTCATTTCCGCCGGAGGACGGTAGGAACTCAACGCCGCCGGAACCCCAACCCAGGCGTAATTTTGCGGGATACGGGAAGCCGTTTGCGGGTCCGAACCCCACCACACCCAAGCCACCGTACTCAACTCGCTACCATCCCAAGTTCCGCGATCAAACCCTCGACTTTCGGCGCCGCCTGCGGTTCCCCAACTCATACGAACCGCCATATTTGCTGCAAACCAGTCGAGAGAGGCTTTAGCCAGTTGTCGGAGTTCGGGAGTTTTGGCAAAATCATAGATATTCAGTAACCCTGCGATCGCATAACCGTAGTAAGTTGAAGAATGAAACTCACCCTGACCAATTGTCAGAAATTTATTCAGTTCAGCCCGCAGCCACGCTTCATTAGTTGCAGCAACACCGGGCGCCCCATTCGGCCAACCGCTTCCATCCATTAAAGCCAGTCCCGAACCCCGTTGCATGAACATATGATTTTCAGTGCCTTGTTCCATCCATTCGATCACTTCGGGACTGTCTAACATTTGACGATAGGTGTTTTCTACGTCTGGAGGAAGTTGATCGCGAAACAGGAAAAACAGGCGAATATCGTGTATCGCCCGAAAATGGTACAAGTCAGGGCGATCTTTGTCCAAACTGCGTAAAAACGGCCAAAGCGTGTCGGGGTTGTATTGTTCGGGTAAACTCAGACGGGCGAGAATAACAGGAAGCAAGTATTTGTGAGGATCACCGAGTTTAACTCGTCGCCACCACGCATCAAGCTTATTTAGGTCTTCAGAAGCCACTCTCTGACGAATGGCGAGGCTACGCTGTTGAAAGGCTTGTTCGGCATCGTTATCCCAGAGGCGAGGGGAAATAGAGGCGTTTTCAGTCAATGGCGTTTTGGGGGTCTTCTCAGTCGTCTGACTCGAACAACTCAGTGTACCACTAAGTATGAAGACAAACAGACTGATAGCGAAGGGTTTTAGCTTCATCGGGTATTCTCCAAGCAGGTTGGTGAGGGGGTAATTTTTCGCCTCAATGTATCTATTCTGAAAAAATAGCTGCAATTTCTACGTGTTTTCACGGAGATGGCGTTTCACAACTCGAAAAAAAATCCGTATTTCATACATTGTGGCGGAAGAGGTCTCCTTGATATCTTATTTACAGATGCATAGAGAAACACCCCAGATTGACCCCGTTCCATCAGACGGGGTTTTATTTATGTTAGAACGTCCCCACTCAAACTTGATGCGATTAAAAATTCTGGAGATATAATAGAAAGCAATTAATCAACCAACTTTTTAGACAAATAATACGCCATGTTCAAGTACCTGATTGCCGCTTTAACAGCTTTGGTGCTGGTGTTTTTGGGTTCTGGGACGTTCACACCCGCCAACGCAACAATAAACCCAACAACAAACGATCCTCAAGTCTACATTTGGGATTATGCTGCAATTGGCAGTAACCAAGTCGTCTGTAAACAGGTGGCTTTTCATACCCTTTCTCGCCCTCTACCCAAAGGTGTAGACGTTCAACCCGCTCACATTTCCTCGAAAGTGGTTGATCAAGGCTATTGTGCTAATTTAACCAAACCGAAAGCTTAATCTTACTCTTCCTTAAACAGAAGAAGAACCCGGTTTCTCAGAGATCGGGTTTTTCAGATTAAAATCGATTTTTGGGAGCAAGTTTAAAGAATTAATTCCAAGGGTAGCGAGGGCTGAACCCGCAAATTCAATGAAACGCCGACGAGAAAGGATTGACATTTTGGGTAGTTAATCGTAGGTTGGGTTGAGCGAATTAACTAGGGGAGAAAAGCGATGAATTAGTAGTGCGAAACCCAACGAATTCTCTCCGTTACCTGTAGGTTGGGTTGAGCGAATTAACTAGGGGAGAAAAGCGATGAATTAGTAGTGCGAAACCCAACGAAGCTTTTAATATTGGGTTTCGTTCCTCAACCCAACCTACTGAGTTACCTGTAGGTTGGGTTGAGCGAATTAACTTGGAGAGAAAAGCGATGAATTAGTAGTGCGAAACCCAACGAAGCTTTTAATATTGGGTTTCGTTCCTCAACCCAACCTACTGAGTTACCTGTAGGTTGGGTTGAGCGAATTAACTTGGGGAGAAAAGCGATGAATTAGTAGTGCGAAACCCAACGAAGTTGTTAATGTTGGGTTGAATATTGGGTTTCGTTCCTCAACCCAACCTACTGAGTTACCTGTAGGTTGGGTTGAGCGAATTAACTAGGGGAGAAAAGCGATGAATTAGTAGTGCGAAACCCAACGAAGCTTTTAATATTGGGTTTAATGTTGGGTTTCGTTCCTCAACCCAACCTACTGATAACTCAAATTCCTGTAGGTTGGGTTGAGCGAATTAACTAGGGGAGAAAAGCGATGAATGAGTAGTGCGAAACCCAACGAAGTTGTTAATGTTGGGTTGAATGTTGGGTTTCGTTCCTCAACCCAACCTACTGATAACTCAAATTCCTGTAGGTTGGGTTGAGCGAATTAACTTGGAGAGAAAAGCGATGAATGAGTAGTGCGAAACCCAACGAAGTTGTTAATGTTGGGTTGAATGTTGGGTTTCGTTCCTCAACCCAACCTACTGATAACTTTAAGTCCCCCTTTTTAAGGGGGATTTAGGGGGATCAATCACCGGGTTGAAAGTCCGGTTTTCCATTCTCCCTGAAACACAAACGCCGCCCAATAATAGGGAGCGTTATAATTATCCGATTCAATCATTTCTAACTGAACTTCTCGCATCGCAGTAGCCGGATTTGAACCTGTTTCTAATATTTTTCGATAATAATTTTGCATAAATTCCGAGGTCGAATTATCAGCAACCGCCCATAAACTCACCACAACTCGTTCCGCACCCGCATACATAAAACCCCTCGTTAAACTCACCAATCCTTCGCCCCGAATATCCTGACCAATTCCCGTTTGACACGCACTTAATACCACCAAATCAGCCGAAAGCGTTAAATTAAAAATATCACTCAATTGTAAAAATCCCGGTTTTTCTGTTCCGGTTTCATCATATAAAGAAAACACCAATCCTGATAATTCCGGTTGGGTTTCATTTAACAGTCCGTGAGTGGCAAAATGAACGATTTGATATTGAGATAAATTAGAATCCGTTGCAGTGTTACGGTTAGCATTAAAATCCAACGCCAATCGTTTTAAACCATCAGGAACTAACGCTAAAATGGCTTCGGCTTCTTGGCGAGTGTGTTGTAAACGACCAAAAGATTTACCCAGAAAATCCTCTAGAGATTGCCTTAATACGATTGTATTAACATCATTGGTTTCAGTTTTTGTTGATGATGCAATTTGAAAACGAGGGTCATTTTCTTCAAAAACGGGGTCAGCAATAACCACAACTTTTTTCGGGGCGGGTGTTCGTCCTTGAACTTGTTCTCTGAGAATTGCTAAACTGGAAGCAGAAGGTAATGTGATAATTTCATGTTGAACAATTAACGGTGTGTATGTTGCCCCCCTAGCCCCCCAAATTTGGGGGGAATTAATCTTTTCCAAGTCCCCCAGAATTGGGGGATTTAGGGGGCGAAAAGTTTTTAACTGAGGGTTGATAGCCCCCCTAGCCCCCCAAATTTGGGGGGAATTAATCTTTTCCAAGTCCCCCAGAATTGGGGGATTTAGGGGGCGAGAAGTCTTTAACTGAGGGTTGATAGCCCCCCTAGCCCCCCAAATTTGGGGGGAACTAATCTTTTCAAAGTCCCCCATTTTTACAAGTCCCCCATCTATGAAAGCCCCCATTATTGGGGGTTTGGGGGCTGGGGGATTTAGGGGGCGAGAAACAAGGCTAGAAATCGGTAACGCCGCAAAGGGAACGGTTTGTAAAATCCCATCCCCAACGATAACTAACCGTTTATTTCCTAACTGATTGATAACCGGAGATAATAAAATTTGACTCAACTTTTCACCGGAAGGCGGAACGACAGCCAGAGATTGAATTTCTTCTAAAAAAGATGTTGCTAACGCTTCAATATCTGAACGTTTGGGGAGTTGATAACTTTTAACTTCCGTTGTACTCACCAACCATAAAAAACTGCGTTCAGTTCCCAACGAATAAACTAATAAAACCGTCTCCTCATCGAGAACTTTTTGCTGAATTTCCGAGGCGGTTAACGGTGAGGGATATTGTAAATTGGCATATTGGGGACTATTGCGTTTAATTTCAACTTCTAGGTTTCGCAACTCACGGCGAACCGCTTCAATTTCCTGCTTCAATTCCTCAAAATCTCTTTCTCCCGGATTGAGTTGTCGAGTTTGGTCTAAGGCATTCAGTCGTTGCAATAAACTCTTTTCTTCCGCCAACAATTGCGGGTCAACCCCTTGTTTAATATCCGCCCCCGACTCCGCCAAAATATCTAATAAACTCCTCGCCCGACCCCGTTCACTGGCGTCTAACGCTTTGGCATCATACCCTTGATTGGGGTTTTGTTGGTGCAACTCCATCAACAAATCAATATAAAATTGATAATAACCATAAACGCTAGCAAAGTAGGTTGTTCGTAGGTCTTGACTAATAATTTTGGTGCGGAGTTCTTCAATAATATTAATTGCTAATTCCATATCGATTAAGGCTTCAGTGAGGCTACCTTGACTCCGTTGGAGGACAGCAAAATTATAGAGAGTGTTGGCTTCCCCCGCTTTATCTCCCACTTGTCGCCTGAGAGGAAGGGATTGGTTGTAGAATTCAAAGGCCTGTTGTCGGTCTCCTAAAGCATGGTAGACCAAGCCAATATTGTTGAGAGTAGCCGCTTCCCCCGCTTTATCTCCCACTTGTCGCCTGAGAGGAAGGGATTGGTTGTAGAATTCAAAGGCCTGTTGTCGGTCTCCTAAAGCATGGTAGACCAAGCCAATATTGTTGAGAGTAGCCGCTTCCC